>JAIRSX010000122.1 GCA_031255235.1 Rickettsiales bacterium | reverse complement strand
TGACAACAACAGTCATCAAAGTTTGAAGATTGTTGTTTGTTTTCACAAACCGTCGGTTTTATTTAAACATCCTTATCTTATTAATATGCATGTCGGTAGGAGAGTTATGGATTTGCCATATAAAACCGCTGATGATAATAGGGAAAGCAAGATAAACGAATCAGGGAAAAAATGGTTGATAAATAATCTTATTGGTGATGATAGTGGTGATAATATATCATACCTTAATAGAAATTTTAATGAATTTACTGGGCTTTATTGGGCATATAAAAATTATGACAAAATAGGAACTGATTATATAGGTTCATTTCATTATAGGCGATTTTTTGATTTGGATGTGGTAAATAAAGCATTGAATTATGATATAATATGTCGTGGTAGATTTTATTATAAGGAAACTATATTGGGACAATATGTTGGATATCATGGAAAGTTCACTATAAGTGAATTTTTGAAAATTTGGAAAAGTAACTACCCCGATGATTGTACTTTGATGGAATATTTTAGCGGTGACTATGGGTATTTTAATTCCATGTTTATCATGAAAAAGAATATTTTTTTTGAGTTTTGCGATATATTTTTTCCTATCCTGTTGGAATTAGAACAACAGTTGTCAAGTCTTCCGGACGAAGTAAGATACTACCGTAATGACAGAAGAGATTTGGCATATTTAAGTGAAAGACTATTAGGGTATTTTATTTGGAAAAAAATAAACAAAGATAGGGTTAAGTGCATGGAAACTATGTGTGTTTCTGTTTGAATTTTTTGAATATAAAGTGATAAAGTGGTAATCTCTTACAAGATGTTTGAGTATAGCATAGACGATACAATTTTTGTCCAGATAGCAAGTTTTAGAGATCGAGAGCTACAATTAACGTTGAAAGATTTGTTTGAAAAAGCAAGTAAACCGGAGAATGTCTTTGTTGGTGTATGTCATCAATATGATATGCAGGGTGATGAGGATGAAGCGCTTTTTGAGATACCATTTCCATACCCAGAGCAATTAAGGATTGATAATGTTGATTATAGAGATTCGCAAGGTGCCTGTTGGGCAAGAGCAAGAGTACAGAAATTATACAAAAATGAAAAATGGACTCTAATGATTGACTCTCATATGAGATTTGGAGAAAGATGGGATGAAATTATGGTAACTAATTTAAAGAAAGAAATTTTTAACAGAAAAAAGGAAAAAATTATTTTATCTACTTATCCATCTGGATATTTGTATGACTCGGATAATGAAATAAAGTATACTTCTTTTTGTGATGGAATAAAAACTACCCATTTGGATAATGGGGTGGATGGATATGCGTTATTATGTTCTCTATATCTTTACTTTGACAATGGTTATTTGCGTCAGATTCCTGTGGTTTCTTACGATATAAGAGGAAGAATACACTATGGTTTTTCTGCGAATTTTGCTTTTGCAAGTTCTCTTTTTATTAACGAAATTCAATATGACGAGAATCTTTTCTTTGCTGGTGAGGAACCGACAATTGCCATCAGGTGTTTTACAAAAGGGTGGGATATACTGCCTTGTATGGATTCTTTGATATACCATTTGTATAATGTTGAAAATCATCAAAAAGATAGGATTAGCAGAAAGATAAATGTAAATGTCGATAATGATAATATCTCAAAGATGAGGCAAAGACATCTTTTGAATATTGAAAAAACAAGAAATGTAAAGGCATTGAAAGATATGGATAAATATGGTTTAGGGCAAGAAAGAACGATAAGAGAGTTTGAGCATTGTTCTGGTGTTTGTTTTAATAAAGAAAAAACCAGATTGTTTGCGACGGTTGGTCTTATTAAAAAATATGAAAAGATTTTGGATACAAAAGTGGTAAAAGAATTGTTTGATGACGGGAATTGATTTTTGGTATATTTTATCTATCAAAACATTGAATGATTGGGTTTTACACCAACTTCAAATTTAGAAAGTTTGGACGAAAATGTATTGATCTTATACCATTATAAGTAAAAGAGAAAATGTGGTTACGATTTTTTTTGAACTCTTTTAGATTTGGTGGGACAAAGATGGCAATATTGTATCCGTCAAAAGAACCAGTCACCATGGCAACGAATGGACATACGGCAAGCCTACTTGATGCGTGTGTCGGGCTTTGCGAACAATAGACCTGGTTCCCCATAAATATTTTTTTACTTTTTCGGTATCCTATAACTATTATTACTAATAGAGATAAATATAAATTCAATATCCAATGTCAAAATATGATTATCTTAATAATCTAAACAATGAAGAATTTAGAAGACTAACCGAATAAAAAAGGAATATGTGTTGTTCGAAAAAGAAAAAACAACTTTTTATTAGTCAATTTCGTGGATTGGGGATTGCCTTATAATTCTTGCTTTTTATTTTTTTTCATGCCACATCCTCGTCCATTTCATTATTTTATATTATTCTTAAATGTTTTATAGGAACTAGGTTATTTGTATAGGTGTTATATCCACAGTATTTATTTATATTGGCAAATATTTCTTTTTTATTTACCCAATAAGTTTATGGATATAGTT
>JAIRSX010000108.1 GCA_031255235.1 Rickettsiales bacterium | reverse complement strand
CTCATAATTTTATCTAATATCTTTTTTGATAAATCATCTACATAAAAAACACCATCCATTATTTTTTTAAGTTTTTTGAAATATTCTTCAACAAATTCAGTTTCAATTTCTAACTCCACACATATTTTCATATGAAAATATTTTAGCATTTCCAACTGCATCTCGTATTCTATGAGCCCTGCCTTAGCAACTCTAGCACATTTTACTAAGGCATCTGTAATTCCAAAAAAAGCAGAAAAAACACTGATAGAGTTTTCACTTATAACAGATGAAATAATTTTAACATCATTTACATCTTTTAAAATTGAGCCACCAAATTTACAAACTCTTAACATAACAGACTACAATTTTTTAAGCTCATCGACTAAGTCGAGCTTTTCAAATTCCAATTTTTCATCACCAAAAACACCAACAGAACTATTCGGACATGGTAATTCTCTTCTACCAAATCGCCCAACCTTTTCAATAAGTTTTTCGTAGTTATTATATTCCTCTGTGGATTCAATATACTTTTGAATCTTATCAACATCAATTTTGGGATTTTCTAAATGTATTTCCAAACCAAAAAGATGATCTAACCCGATAGAAGTTGCCAACCCAATTTCAGCACTTGTCGCCAAATCAGCACCAACAATATTTTTTGCCAAATATCTCGCATATAAATTGGCAGAAACGTCACTTTTTGTAGCATCTTTCGCCTGCATATTGCCACCACCCAAACGATGACCCCCTGTAGATAAGACAGCAAGTTTTCTGCCTGTAGTTCCACAATCAGCAATACTACCGTGAGTTCCCGTCCAGTCGCCTGTGGAGTTTACATACCAAATTATATTATCATATTTGATATTTATCGGTAATATCTTCTTTAATTCATCCAAAATGATTTGTTTTAATTCTTTCCTATAATCATTCTCCACAGGATTGATTGTAGAAGTAGGAACAGCAAGGACAATATGAGTTAATTCGGTTGCCTTTCCATTCAAATATTTGAAAGTAGCTTGTGTTTTTATATCAACTCCATAGCTTTCTGATTTTAGAGCAAATTCATAAATCGCCTTGTTGATTTTCTTCGCTACAAACAATGGCAAAGACTCAAAGGTTGGTGATTCATTTATAGCATACCCCCAATAAATTCCCTGATCTCCTGTTCTAACTTTGTCTGTAGCAAGAGCAATATGTGCCGCCTGTATATTTAAATAGTTATTTATTTTTGAGTACTCTATTTGTACCGCTTCGTCCTTTGTAAACTTTTTTCTATATTCCGTAGTATCATAGCCTATAAAATTTAAGGAATCTTCCACAATTTTATGTAAGGTTTCATCATTAATTCTGTTAGTCTGATTATAAACATCACTTTTGAGTTCTCCTGCAATAGAAAAGTAAGTAATACCATCTCGCCAAGCATTTTGAACCTCAATTCCACCCCTAACACTTTTTGGGTTTTTCGCAGTTTGTAATAGATGTAATAAAACACCATTAGAGATAGAGTCTGCTATTCTATCTGGATGACCAACAGAAACATATTCTGCTGAACTATAAGTTCCGTTCATATTTGCCTCCTTTTAGCACATTTTTTTATTATCAAGTACCTTGCAATTCGGATCAATGTAAATCAAGTACCACCTCCAGAATAATATCTCACACATTAATGGTCAATTTTTTTTTCAACAACTTCATATCCACTAAATCTGATATTAAAATAAACGATAATAGAGAGATTTTACAAAAAGTAACTTTGTAACAAATAAAAAATTTGACTTTATGTAATATATTTATACCATAAGGATGTTGCGAGTATAGCTCAGTGGTAGAGCACAACCTTGCCAAGGTTGGGGTCGCGAGTTCAAGCCTCGTTGCTCGCTCCATTTGAATTTATCTTATTGATAAATTTTCGGTATGTAGGTGTTTGTGAATGCGAGTATAGCTCAGTGGTAGAGCATAACCTTCCCAAGGTTGGGGTCGCGAGTTCAAGCCTCGTTGCTCGCTCCAATTAATTCAAAGTATTGAAATAAATTTAAGTGTTTGGTGTTTTCGCCATCAAAAAAAAAGGACACTCTGCTGAGTATCCAATTCATAAGCAACTTTAAAAAATCAAACTATTTTTTAACTGATTCTTTAACAGATTTCCCCAAAACCACTTTAACTTTTTTACCAGCTTTGATAGAAATCTCTTTTCCAGTTTTTGGATTTCTTGCCTTTCTCGCTTTTGTATCAACAACTTTGAAGTTAACAAAACCAATCAAAGAAACATCGTTTCCTTTCTTCAAAGATTCAATAACAACATCAGACAATGCACTAATCGTTGCATCAATAGAAGTTTTTGAGCCTCCTGTCTTTTTTGCTATGGCATCAATCACATCACTTTTAAATAGAGCAGACATAATATAATATTTTTTATTAAACTAACAAGTAGGATATTTATTATATACAATCCTGTCAAATTTTTGTTGTTTAAAAATGAAACATTTTTTATCTTTTATAAACATCTCATCATCCCCTTACTTCTCAAATACATGACAAAAATCAATATTTATTTTTTGAGTATTCTCTCATGTTTTTTCTTCAGAAAACCCTCTCTCGATGAGACTTCATAATATTAATCTACCAAACTTTTTAGTTATCACCTTATTTTTAAAGTGGTTTCTACTGTTATTAGAGTATATTTTATCAGCAATGATTATTTCCAACCCGTCTTTCTCATTAAGATAGTAATCTGATTGTTTATGGAAAAAACAAGATGAAAATCCAGCAAACATAAAAACAAAACCACAAAATCTCCATTTTTCACTCCGCAAGGAAACCCATAACAAACCAAATATAATGATCAAAAGGTACATAATGGAGGAGTTGCCACTAAAATATTGGTATCTTTTGATTGTTGTCTTTTGTCTCCTCTTTATGTCTTCGGAGGAGTTGCCACTAAAATATTGGTATCTTTTGATATAGTTTTGATATACCATATTAACAAATCTATTCCATAGTCCACCATAAATATATCATTTTTCCAGTTTAATCCTTTCGTTTATTAGTATAAATCGAGATCCTAACATAACCAAATGAAAATATTGCTGCAATAAGCAAATAGAAAATTTAAAAAATCTAAAACAAAATTGCTGTAGATAAAGCAGACATTAAATGAATTGAAAGTTTCAGATATGGTGTTTGGAAATACCAAACATAAATATGATTGAAATCTATAATATGGTCATTAATATCTGGTCCTCACACACTACAGCAAAAAATAATCAAAGTATTTTTATTTGTAAATTATTTTTTTATAGTTAACTCTCTTTGTTACTATGAATAACCTACTTATAGTTGAGTCGCCAGCGAAAGCAAATACAATAAACAAATATCTTGGCAAAGGATACAAGGTTTTGGCATCAATGGGTCACGTTAGAAGTCTTGTCCCAAAAGATGGTTCTGTTGACGTAAATGATAATTTTTCGATGAAATTTGAAAATCTTACTAAATCGAGTAAGGCATTGAAAGAAATTATTGAAGTAGCAAAAAATTCTACTCATATATATTTAGCACCCGATCCAGATAGAGAAGGTGAATCTATTGCTTGGCACATTTTGGAAATTTTAAAACAAAAAAAGATAATAAAAGATCAGACAGTTCAAAGAATTACCTACAATGAAGTCACAAAAAAAGCAGTTGAAGACGCCTTAAAACAACCAAGAAATATAGATTTAAGTTTGGTGGATGCACAACAAGCAAGACAAGCATTAGATTATCTTGTTGGTTTTACTCTAAGCCCTGTTTTATGGAGAAAACTTCCTGGTAGCAAATCTGCAGGTAGAGTTCAGTCAGTCGCCTTACGATTAATTTGTGATAGAGAAGACGAAATTGAAAAATTCAAAAAACGAGAATATTGGAGCATTGATGTAGATTTTAAGGAAAAGTTTACAGCATCCTTAACCCACGTAAACAACCAAAAACTTGATAAATTTGCTATAAATAATGAAAAACAGGCAAAAGAAGTTGAAAATATCCTAAAAAACAAATCTTATAGAGTTTTAGATATTGAAAAAAAACAGACAAAACGAAATCCATACGCTCCATTTACCACTTCCACATTACAACAAGAAGCAAACAAAAAACTTGGCTTTTCCGCTAAACAAACAATGTCAGTAGCACAAAAACTCTATGAGGCAGGTCATATTACTTACATGAGAACTGATGGTGTATTTACATCACCAGAAGCAATAAAAGCAACAAGGAATTTAATTAAAACAAAATATGGGGATAAATATTTGCCCCCAAAACCTATTCTATATCAAAGTAAATCAAAAAATTCTCAAGAAGCACACGAAGCAATTAGACCCACACACCCCGAAAATATTGGTCTTGGAAGTGATAGTAACGAAAAAAAATTATACGATTTGATTTGGAAACGACTCATAGCAAGTCAAATGGAATCAGTTATTTTAGACCAAGTCGGAATTAATATCATAACAGACGGAACTGATAAAAATAATGGGTATCTCAGCGATCTATCGATTGAAAATTACAAAATAAACTTTAAGTCAAATGGAGATATAAAGAATTTTGTTCATGGTAGTAATTACAATAACATGTCAAAGAAACTTTTAATAGCAAGGAAACTAGTTATTGAAAATTTGAAAGAGATATTATTACAGGCAAAAATCGAAAAAATTGTTGATAACAAAAACGAAAAATGGGTTTATCTTGAAACAAAGAATATAAAATTAAACAATGAAAACTGCAACATAGTGTTTGACACCATCAATTTTAAAAATAGTGACATTTTGCACTTATACAATTTTAAGGTATTTACAACAAAAAAGGCATCTGCCATTCCGAGCGAACCCGGACTAAACACAACAGACACCGGTATCATTACATCAAACAAAAATCCAGTTGTCAAAAAATACGTGTGTGATTTTAAATTAAATAGTACGGATACCATATTTGACACAAACAAAAACTTTAAATCTCAAAAAAACAGAATAACAAACACCCTTTCACAAAACTTAATCAGAAGATTGAGCAGCGGCTGTGTTGATAATAATGATATTTACAAATTAAGAGCAGTAGGTACTACAATAAATTTTGAAGGATTTTATATCCTTTACAATTTTGATAACGATAACAATGATGAAAAAAAACTTCCTAAATTAAAGGAAGGACAAGATCTGACTCTCATTAACATAAAAACGGAACAACATTTCACAGAACCACCTGCAAGATATAGTGAAGCAAGTTTAGTTAAAAAAATGGAAGAATTAGGTATTGGTCGCCCTTCGACATATGCTACAATTTTATCTGTAATCCAGGAACGAGAATATGTAAAACTCCAACAAAAACGATTTTTCCCTGAAGAAAGAGGTAGGATTGTAACTGCATTTTTAAAAGAATACTTTAAAAAATATGTTGAGTACAATTACACAGCAGAATTGGAAAATGAACTTGATAGGATCGCCGATGGACAGGAAGATAGAGTCAATTTTTTAAATAGTTTCTGGAGACCTTTCAAAAAAGAAATCGACCAAACGTTAGAAATTAAACCAAGTGATGTGGTAAATAATTTGAGTTCTCAAATTCTACCGCATCTTTTAGGTTATGATGAAAATGGAGCTCTGAAAGACAACTGTCCTAACTGCAATGGTAAATTGACATTGAAATTCGGCAAATTTGGGGCATTTATATCATGCAGTAATTATCCAGAATGTAGATATATACAAAATGTGGGACAATTACAAGTGGGCGATGAAACCAATACAGATAGATTTGAACCAAAACTATTGGGAACTTTTAAGGATAAAAATGTTTACCTTAAAAAGGGACCATATGGTTTTTACATCCAACTCGGAGAAAATAGCACCCAAACAAAAACTACAAAATTAAAAAAAGAAGAAGGAAATAAACCTAAACTTATAGGGATTCCAAAAACTGAAAAAGAACCACAAAACTTTACAATGGAACAAGCACTACAGCTACTCACACTGCCAGATTTGCCACGAAATATTGGCAAATACAATAATAAAGATGTTTTAGCAAATAAGGGACGATTTGGACCATATATATTATATGATGGTAGTTTTTATTCGGTAAAAAACGATGATATTTACACAATAGAGTTGGAAAGAGCAATGGAAATTATCAAAGAAAAAGACGCTAAACAACCATCAAAACTCCCTAAAAAGAAAAAATAAAAATCTAACCAACAAAATAATACTTCTATACATTGATTGTGTTCACTTATTATGGTCGTGTCGTTTAGGTTTTTAATAGACCTGGTTCCTAAAAATATTTTCATTCTCTAAGTTGCAAATTCCACATATTAAATTAAACCTTAATCCAAATCTGCTTCTTCTACATCTATATTTATCAGATATTATTCTGAATTTCTTTATATCTCTTATAACATTTTCAACTATTATTCTTTGTTTTGATATATTATGATTATAATTGTTAATGGGTTTTTCTTTCTTTTTTAAGCAAAATATATTCCCTCTATTTCCTCCTTTATATGTTTTATGCTTGTTATGTTATTTACATATTCGTTATAACCACAATTAACACTAAAAAATAATAAACAACTTTTATCATTCAGTCCCTACCATACCTCTCTCTCTCTCTCTCTCTCTCTCTCTCTCTCTTTCTTTCTTTCTTTCTCTCTCTTTCTTTCTCTCTTTCTTTCTTTCTCTTTCTTTCTCTCTCCTTTTTACATTTTTTTTTTTTTTTGCATTTATCTTTTTTCTCTTTTAAAAATGACATAGATTTTAACGATAATTGTGTGATAAGTCAAAAAAGAAATTAGAGATTGTTAGACTCTGGAGTTAC
>JAIRSX010000040.1 GCA_031255235.1 Rickettsiales bacterium | reverse complement strand
TTTCCCTTCCCCTCTGGAAATAAGAAAATTGAGGTGTTTGGAAAAAATGGATTACTTGGAGTTGGCGTAAAAATGAAATTATGTATCGACGGCAAATTTGTCGATGGCGATAGTTTTTGAAAAGTCTATAATATCATTTTATAGATAAATATGGAGGTCGCTCATGAGGAGCGGACGCACAGCGGGAAATGCTGTTACGAAAAGATACCGATGTAAAATTCATTCTATTCCGTTAGCCAAAGAAGAACTGATTAACTATTATGAAACTGACGGATAGCCCGCATGAGTTCAATTCAAGTGTCAGATAAAGTCTTGGCGATCACACATAAAGGTAGTAAAAATTTATGGAGGTGTTAAAAATGATACAACCTATTCAGATTTTCGGCTGGGTACTCTTTGTTGTTATTCCAATTATCTTTTTTGTGGCAATTAAGCCTGAAAAGACAATACATTTAAAGGAAATAAAACGCATTATTTGTTTTATTTTGATGGCCGTTATGGCATTAGGAATCATTTCGAGCCTTTTGTCGCTTTTCCAGTTGAGAGAGATCTCTAATGCCGTGTGGCAATTTTTGTCTTTGTGGGGCTTCCGTCCTGCGGTTACGGCAATACTGTTCCCGCTTCTCATAAAACTTCCAATTGTTGCCCTCCCGTTTATTTTTCCATTGCTCAACTTATTTTTTTCGGCTGGCATGATTTTATTTTTTGCTACAAAAATAAAACAATTAAAGGAAGGATTCGGCCCTTTGAATGAGGATGAGAATCAATTCTTGGTAAAAAGTGATTCAGCTAATACTCTTGATGTTCAAAATAAAATAGAATCAAAATTTTCTGGAGGTGTTTTTCCAATTTTTCTTTTTTGTATTTCGGCTCCAATTCTTTTGATGATTTCACTTGGTTTAGCAACGCCATTTATTGTTTGTACGGTTATAAGGTGGATTTGCAATAATTCCACAATTGGTGGAAAAAATTACAGATTCAAAGGAACGGCTATGGGGCTATTTGGGAGGTGGATTTTGTGGTACATATTGACAATTATAACAATTGGTATTTATGGTTTTTGGTCTACCAGAAACCAGATCATATGGATTATTGAAAATGTGGAAATGATAAATTAGGTTTTTTATAAAAATGGTGTTCTGGAATTGTTTTTGCATATTTTTAAAAATGCTTGACCAATATAAAATATTGGTATAATTTATATTATATTTTGAACCAGCTTTTAAGGAGATGATTATGAAAACTAACATTCAGGTATTTGTTGTGATGTATATTTTTTTTGTGCTTTCTTCGTGCCATGGGCAAAATTCCATAATTGGAAAATGGTTTTTTGAAAATGATGCCGATCCAATGTTACTCGAATTTAATGAAACTCGGCTTTTTTCTACCGACTTTAGAAGTGGTGATATTGAATCTATAAGTATTAAAATTGAAAACAATCGCATCATAAGTGATGAATTTGTCTGGGCATATGAAATTCAAGAGCAAAATCTATTAAAAATAATAGAAGACCCAGATAATAATTCAATAATTGCTTCGGGCACACGAGTTACAGATGAACTTAATTCCTTAGAAGGCAAATGGTTTTTTACCAATTTATTAAATGAGGGAACAGTAATTCTTGAATTGGCTGGAAATCAAGCAAAAATTATATCTGTTGAATATGATGATTATTATACGATGGGATATTTTGCTATAAATGGCAAATTTTACTTGAGGACAGAGAGTTTTGAATATGAATTTCAAGGAGGGAATACATTAAAATTAAAAGTTCCAGAAACAAATATAGTATTTATTGGTATAAAACAAGAAGAAAACTATAGAAAAATGTCATCTTTAACTGGAAATTACATCCTTGTAAATGACACTGGATTATATCAATCAATAGAATTTGTTGATGAAAAATATTTTAAAATACAAAGTGTTAGAATGTTTAATAGGACTACTACCTTATCAGGGGAATATGAAATAAGTGGTTCAAATTTAATTTTAAAAATCTCCGGTCATACATTTATTTTTGAATTGATTAGTGATGCAATTATTAAGGGGGATACTGTTGGATTAGGTAATATAAGCATTTTTATAAAAGAATAATATAAAAAAAAATTTTATATATGGAAAACCTGAATTTATATGGAGGTCGCTTATGTAAAGCTGTGAGTTAAGTAGTCTATCTTAGCTTTTCTTTCTATCAGTTATACTGAGGTCATTTATGGGGCCTCTGGTTTTCTCTGTGGAGGTCTTTATGCGTAAGCCTGTTTTTGTCATTTTATTGCTCTTGGTCTCTGTGTTTTCTGCTTTCCCTCAATATTTGCCTATTTCATCTGTTAAGCGTACAAATATTGATCGCAGGTTTCCTATTTTAGAGGAATTTGCGGGAATTATTAATCCTGCTGAAGCCTACCGTCTTCTTGAAGAAAGGCATGAAAACCCTAATTTTAGGGATACTTTTATGGTACTTAATTCTTGTCTACGCAGTTGGGATTATTCATATGATCCTAGTTCAGGGACGAAGTCACTTTTTGTAACCTTGGATCAGTATGGTTTAAATCAGCAATACTGTATCTCTAGTTTTATTATGATATCCCGCCCTGGTTCTCCGAATATGCTGGGTTTAACACTTTTGAGCCCCGATATAGATCAGCTGAGGGCTTTTACTATATCATCTTTTGCTTCT
Organism: Rickettsiales bacterium; assembly: GCA_031255235.1. Classification (GTDB taxonomy): domain Bacteria; phylum Pseudomonadota; class Alphaproteobacteria; order Rickettsiales; family UBA1997; genus JAIRSX01. Next base: position 674 of record JAIRSX010000040.1, on the reverse strand, counting down.
ATGTCTGGCAATTATGGGCAGGGTTATACTTATTATGATGATTTAATTCGACGTTCGTCTGTTTTTGAGGTACTCTACTCGATGAGTGATAACTATGCTGATTTTGTTTTTGAAGTATCTGATACTGGTTCAGGTCCCCAGATTAAATTTTTGTTCTTTTATTCTACTGACTAGCTTGAAACTTATGCATTGGTCTAGGCATCCTACCTATTTATCAGTAGGAGGCTTTGTTTTGTTATGAAGATTATCAATATTGAACCTTTTATTGAAGAATGTCATCCTCAGTTCACTTACCCTTGGGCTTTGTTTATGGAGAAACTAGGATCTGGTAGATGGTCTGGTACTAAGATTGAAGTTCCGGATTTTCAACGGGCTAAGGTTTGGACTCGTGAACAGAAAGTATCTTGTATAGAGAATATGCTTCGATGAGTATCAAGCTGTTTGGACATGGCAGATTGCCGTCTTGCATTAAAATTTATCAGTAAGTATTAAAAAGCGGTTAATAATTATGAAGAATATGATTTTTGATATTGGAATCAGGGTAATTTCCACAATTTTTGACATGGAAAATCTGAATGTATGTCGAAATAATTATGGATTTTTTCAGTTTGATCGTGAATAGACATTCTAATAATACCGAATAGTTTTATACTATATCCGAAGTGTTAATTAGA
>JAIRSX010000069.1 GCA_031255235.1 Rickettsiales bacterium | reverse complement strand
ATAGAACAACATATATTTAGAAGTAGTTTATTCATAATAACCCTCCTATTGTTTTAGAAAGGTTATTGTTCCAATCCTTATTACTCTCTCTCTCTCTCTCTCTCTCTCTCTCTCTCTCTGTAAATACAGAGTCTAACAATCTGTTCACTTCTTTTTTGACTTATCATTCAATTACTGTTAAAATTTATGTCTTTTTTCTAACATGTGAAACGATAAATGCAAAAATAATTTATTTGCCTTTCAAATCATTTTATTTATCTTTTTATGAGATTTATATGGGGGTATTATGTTGGGTCTAACTACAAATCAAGCAAAGGAGTTGTTAGAAAAGAATGGTTATAATGAATTACCTGAGGAAAAATTAGAACCAGTTTGGAAAACTTTTTTGGAACAATTTATGGAACCAATTACATATATTTTAGTTGGTGCCGCCATTGTTAGTTTTGCCTTAAAAGAAGTTATTGATGCTTTTTTTATATTTTTTGTGGTTGGTGTAAATGCCGTCATAGGTACAGTGCAAGAATATGGTGCCTCAAAATCCGCCCAATCCTTAAAAAAAATGGTTGAAACTAAGACTTTTGCTTTTAGAGACGGTATCGAAATTGAAATCCCTGCAAGAGAACTGGTTGTTGGAGATATTGTTTCCATAAAGGAGGGAGCAAAGATTCCTGCAGACATAATTTTAAACGAATCTAAAAATTTAAAAGTTGATGAAAGTATGCTTACAGGTGAATCTTTGCCTGTTTCCAAAGACCACACAGAAACAAAAGATAATTTAAACAAAGCCTTTGCTGGTACAACTGCTTTAAAAGGTTTTGGAATTGGTGAGGTTGTTGCCACTGCTTTAAATACTGAAATTGGAAAAATCGCCGAAAAGATTACGCAAAAAAGTGAAGCAAAAACTCCATTGGTAGAAAGAATGGACGCCTTTACTTCAAAGCTTACATTGATAATGTTTGTTTTGATTGTAATCATAGGTATTGTTTCCTTTTTGAAAGGTATTGGAATAAGAGAAACATTGATGCTTGCCTCTTCACTTGGAGTTGCTGCGATTCCAGAAGGTCTCCCTATTGCCATCACAATTTGTCTTGCAATTGGAATGAATAGGATGGCGAAAAAAAATGTCATTGTAAAAAATTTAATGGCGGTTGAAGCACTCGGTTCTTGCACCACAATTGCGAGTGACAAAACCGGAACTTTGACTATAAATCAAATGTCGGTCGTTGATATATTTACCATATCAGAAAAGATATCCCCTATTGATAAAATGAAAGATTATAGACCATTGAACGACGAAAGCGATTTCAATACTTTGTCTACTGAAAAGAAAATATTATTGTCTTTTGTTCTACCTAATGAAGCCACACAAAAGGATGAAAACTTTTTTGGTGATCCCGTTGATACAGCATTTTTGAAAACTACTATTGAAAAAGGATATACTTTAGCAGAAATCTATAATAAATATGAAAGGATTGAACTAATACCATATACAAGTGAAGCGAAATGTTCCGTTTCCTTTAATAAAGTTGACAGTGAAATTTATGCTTTTGTGAAAGGAGCACCAGAAACTATATTGGAAATGTGTAAAGAAAATACGCAAGGTGACTTCGCAAAAGTTAAAACTCAACTTGATGAATTGTCTACAAAAGGTTTAAGAGTACTTGCCGTTGCCTGTGGCAAATCTCCAGAAAAGAAACTTCATGACTTAGATTTTTTAGGTTTGGTTGCTATGCTTGATCCTTTAAGAAAGGAAGCAAAAGAAGCGGTTTTGAAATGCCAAAAGGCAGGTATTAAAGTTGCTATGATCACAGGTGATAATCCAAAAACCGCTTTTGCTATAGCAAACGAATTAGGATTCGTTAAATCAGAAAAAGAAGTTATTACAGGTGATGATGTTGCTAGTGCAAAGGAAAGCAATACTTTGAACGATATTACAAGTTACGCAAGCGTTTATGCAAGAGTTCAGCCTATACAGAAACTTGATATAGTCCAATCTATGCAAGCAAATAAAAATTATGTTGCTGTGACAGGTGACGGTGTAAATGACGCCCCTGCACTGAAAAATGCAAACGTCGGCATTGCTATGGGAGACAAAGGAACAGATATTGCCAGAGAATCTGCCAATATTATTCTTACAGATGACAATTTTGCTTCTATAGTTTATGGAATAGAAGAAGGTAGACTTACATACGCAAACATTAGAAAAATTGTTTTCTTTCTAATGAGTACTGCTTTCGCTGAAATAGGTGTGTTTTTGCTTGCCATTGTTTTTAATATGCCAATTCCATTTACACCTTTACAATTGTTGTGGATAAATCTTGTTACCGAAACCGTGCAAGGCATCGCTCTTGCCTTGGAAGGAAAGGACGGAACTGAAATGACACAACCACCAAGAAACCCTGCCGAATCTTTATTTGATAGGGTAATGATTAAAAGAATAATTATGTCCTCTTTAATTATGATTTTAGGGTGTTTTGGTGTATTCAAATACTTTTACGATACTAATTTGAAAACTAATCCCGATGGTGCATTAGTGATGGCGAGAAGCTGTTGTTTATTTTTGCTTATCATGTTTCAAAATATACAGGTATTTAATGCAAGAAGTGAGTCAAAGACATTATTCAACAGATTTTTTAGTAATCCATTTTTATTAATATCAATCGCTTTTGTAACATTATTGCATGTAATCGCTTCTTATTTGCCATTTTTTGATAAATTTTTAGAGATTGATCCATTGGGAAAAAGTGAATTATCAATTGTTTTACCTACAACTTTATTGATAGTTATCGCGATGGAAGCTGAAAAATTTATAAGAAAAAAGTTTTATAAATAAAAGAACAAGACCGGGAAGACATGATACAGATATTAACTATTCCTCCATCAGAAAATCTATTATATTTTTTACCTTAATCCCATCATAGGATGATACAAAATTTTTATCCATAGTTAATATAATCTTTTCATAATTATCATTTATCATTTTTAGCGGCTCAAGCTCCCTATTTCTTGTATTTTCGCCAGCAATAGTTTCAGAAACCTGAAAATAAATTTTTTCACTCTGTCTTGTGGCAATAAAATCTATCTCTTTATTATTAACTTTACCAATAGAGACCTTGTAATCTCTTCTTATTAGCTCTAAATAAATGATGTTTTCTAATACATGCCCCCTATCAACATCTCTATATCCAAGTAGATAATTTCTTATACCAGTATCAACTATATAATGTTTTTCTAGTGTTTTTAAGTATTCTTTTCCCTTTATATCATAACGTTTTGCATTATAGAAAATATAAGCATTTTCTAGTAATTTTATATAATTTTCGATTGTTTTAGAATTTGGGATTCTTTGTTTTTCTATTATTCCGGAATTAACTAAAACATTACCTATATTGTTTGGGGAATTTATACTTCCAATATTATCAGCCAAAAATAACACAATTTTATTCAATAAATTAGGTTCTTTTACCGTCACTTGTTGCATAATATCTTTCACAACAACAGCAGAATATATACCGTCTAAAACCATATTTATTTGTTTTTCGTTGAAATTAAATTCTGCCAAACCGGGTAGTCCACCATATTTTAGATACAAATTAAATTTATCATCAATTAAGGTGTTTTCGGAAAACTTATTAAAATTAATAAATTCCTTAAATGACAGAGGCAAAAGTTTTATTTCAATATACCTTCCAGATAAATATGTGGATAATTCTGACGATAATAGATAAGCATTTGAACCAGTTATATAAATATCAACATCAAAATCCACAAACAATGAGTTTATGGTTTTTTCCCAGAAATTAATGACTTGAATCTCATCAAAAAATAAATAAAATTTTTTCTTATTACGACTGTTTTCTATTTGATTCTTTATTGTATTGTATAATAATTTATAATCCAAATCACCATATTTCAACGATTCAAAATTCATGTAAATTATATTTTCTTCAGACTTCTTGTTTTCTTTCAGATATTCTATAAACAATTTTAACATAGTGGACTTACCACATCTTCTTATTCCAGTTATTACCTTTATTACATTTTTGTCTTTAAAATCAACAAGTTTCTGTAAATAAATATCTCTATTTTTCATAACTATTTTTCTACATTTGTCTTTTATTGATATTTAAGTATAAAATAAAAAAAATCAATAACCAATATATTTTTATTTTATATAATAAAAAAATATAGAAATGATATCTTATTATGTTACATTAAAAACTATAAAAAATTGAAATACCTTACCTTTAATCTCAGTTGTGTATGTTATAGAAAGAGATCCAGTTAAACGACTATGTTTTTTTACCATATTTACTCCCAATATGATTTATAAAATTATATTCTAATCAAGCACCTTATCATTTTTCAGCGGCTCAAGCTCTCTATTTCTTGTATTTTCGCCAGCAATTGTTTCAGAAACTTGAAAATAAATTTTTTCACTCTATTTTGTAGCAATAAAATCTATTTCTTTATTAGACCTGATTCCTAAATATTTTCATTTTCTAAGTTACAAATTCCACATATTAAATTAAACATTAATCCAAATCTTCTTCTTCTACATCTGTATTTATCATGTTTCAAAATGTTCAAACATTTAATGTAATGCAAAAAAATGCACCTGTTTTTCTTTAAGAGAACGCTATTCAGTTCCATGTTTTTATGGAACAACACATTTCTCACTTCTTTTTTTGACAAAAAAAAAAAAAAATACAATTTGGACGTAATTTAATTGGAGGTTTGTATGGGTGACCATGTGAATGAAAAAATTAATGAGCTCCAGGGGCTCATTGAAGAGAATTCTGAAGGCTATTATAGCGAGGCCAGAGGAACAGAGGCTAGTGTAAAAGAGCTTGATAAAAGGATTGCTGAGCATAAGGCGTCAGCAAAAACGTTGGCGTTAGCGGGCAATAAAGAAAAAGCAATATTTTTTGTTCGGCAAATTAAGGATCTTGAACAAGTGAAATATTTTCTTGAAAGCAGGGACCTTATGCTCAAAAAAAAGTCATTGGTACGTTCAAATATGTTGTATGCAGAGAAGTATTTGCTAGAGGGTAATACAGAAGAGGTAAAACAATGTCTTGCTAGAGCGAAAGAGTTCGATGAACATTTTAAAATTCTTCTTGAAGATGTGCTAAAACGACAGGCGGTTGTAAAAGAAATTGTAAGTATAGGTGAAAAAAAGTTAGAAAGCTTGATTGCCCCATCTATTGAGCAACCATTTGTTGCGGTACAACAAAAACAACCAGTATTGGCGGCTGTATCACCTAAACCTGCTACCCCATCTATTCCGGTTGCACCACAAAAACAACCAGGTTTCTTTGGAAGATTGTTTAAAAAACAACCGAGCAATGCAGTACGAAAACAACCAGGTGTGTTGGCGGCAGCATCGGAGGCAGCATCGAAGGTAGTATCGGAGGCAACAGCATTTTTGGCGCAACAAGAACAACCAGTATTGGCTGCTGTACCACCTAAACCTGCTACCCCTACACCACAAAAGCAAAAGGGTTTTAGAGGGTTGTTTAAAAAACGATCGAGCGATGCCCCAAAGTCATTTGTTGGTGACATAACAAAACAAGACGAGGAAAGAGTTCTAAGAGAGCATGCAGAGGTGTCTCGTCTTGTCGATCGAATGTCTGATTTAGTGGCTGGAAGAAGACGATAAGAGATTGGCTTTTTTATTAGTAGTTAGTAAAAATTAAAAGTAGCATTTAAGATTGCTACTTTTTTTTGTAGGTAATTTTCCCGCTTAATCATAACTTTATATTGTTCCACAAAACATCATTAAACACCATAACTGCTGTTACTGTTGTATCTATCATTCTCTTTTATTTTGGGTAGTAAACATTTCTTCAACCAATATAGGAATATACCTTTATTTGTTGTTCCATGGAAAGATAATAGAGAAAAAGGTATTTTTTCTTCATTCTTTATTCTATCTCCGTCTCTTAATGCTCCTATTATAGTTGTTCTTATGTATATTCTTTTCCTGTATTGTTTGTCGGTATGTTCTTTCCTCTTTTACACCAGCAATGTTTTCTATGACATTTATTATCTATTCCGCTTTCATCTATGTATATCATTTTATTTATTGGAATATCTTTTATTTTTTCTAAATATTCTTTTACTTTTATTGGATTGCTTTCCTTATAACTTTTGAGTTTTTTTTAAGGTTATGTTATTTCTTTTAAAATAATAAAATAATGCTTGTAAGATAACGCCTAGCATATTGCTTATCTCCTTTAGCGTATAATCCTTTCCGATTTAACAAACTTATAAACAAACTATAAAATATAAATTATAAATCTATATTTTTATAGTTTTTTTGTTGTTTTTCTGTTTCAACAAGTCCAATTTCTTATTTCTAATACTTT
>JAIRSX010000004.1 GCA_031255235.1 Rickettsiales bacterium | reverse complement strand
AGGGGATGTAAAAAATAAAACTTTAAAGAAAAAATGGTACATTCTGCTGTCCCCCCCCCCCCCCCCTATTATTTTTTACTTCAGAACTATTTTTTACAAAAAACATAACCAATACCTTTTTAAATAAAATTATAACTCTCTTTTTTCTTCAATCAATTTGAAACCCTCTATAAGATCCTTCTCTTTTATATCATTGTAACCCTCAATAGAAATTCCGCACTCAAAACCTTGTTTAACCTCCTTAACGTCATCTTTAAATCGTTTCAGAGTTCCAATTTCACCTGTATAAATAACGACTCCATCTCTAACCAATCTAACCTTATTGCTCCGCAAAATCTCACCATCCAAAACAAAACTACCAGCAATATTACCTGCTCCAGTAATTTTAAATACTTGTCTGATCTCGGCATGACCAGTGATTTCCTCACGAATAACAGGTGCCAACATTCCACTTAGAATAAGTTTCATGTCATCAACTATATTATATATTATTGAATAGTAGCGAATATCAATATTTTTACTTTTTGCCAACTCAATCACACTGTTACTTGCTCTGACATTAAACCCTAAAATTACGGCATTTGAAACGGTTGCTAAATTTATATCAGTTGTGTTTATTGCACCAGTCGCACTATGTATGACATCAATTTCGATTTCCTCTGTATTTAATTTAGTTAGAGTTCCGATAATTGCCTCAATGGAACCATTCACGTCTGCTTTTATAATAACTGGGAATTGTTTTGCTGACTTACCACCAACGGATTTCAACATGCTATCAAGTGATCTGATACTTCTTTTTGCAACTTTATTTTCAAGTTCTTTTCTTTCTCTGTAGGCAACAATTTCTCTTGCCTCTTTGTCATTCTCAATTTCGTTGAATTGATCGCCAGCAACTGGAACATCACTCAAACCCAAAACCTCAACCGCAACAGAAGGTCTCGCTTCTTTTTGTGCTTTGCGATTAGAATCGACCATTTTCTTAATTCTACCTACTGTCATTCCAGCAAGAATCAAATCACCTTCCTTTAAAACTCCTTTCTGAACCAATAAAGTCGCAACAGCACCTTTATTTTGTTCCATTCTACTTTCAATAACAACACCGCTTGCTTTAACATCTATTGGCGCCTTTAAATTCAAAACCTCTGCTTGCAATAAAATCGTCTCTTTAAGTTTATCAAGTCCAATGTGTTCTTTTGCTGATACTTCAACCGGTATGACGTCACCGCCAAACTCCTCACAAACTATATCATATTGTAAAAGTTCCTGTTTAACTCTTTGTGGATTTGCTCCTGCCTTATCAATTTTATTTATAGCGAGAACAATAGGAACTTTTGCAGACTTTGCATGATTTATTGCTTCTATAGTCTGTTCTTTAACGCCATCATCGGCAGCAACAACCAAAACAACTATATCTGTGATATTTGCACCACGCATTCTCATTTCGGTGAACGCTTCGTGTCCTGGTGTATCAATAAAGGTAATGAATTTACCTTTCTTTGCTTCAATTCTGCTGGCACCAATATGTTGAGTAATACCACCAGCTTCACCTTCCGCAATTTTTGTGGTTCTAATGGCATCAAGCAAAGATGTCTTTCCATGATCCACGTGTCCCATAATTGTTACAACTGGTGCTCGAGACACAAACTCCTTACCCTCTTCGGCATCAAGCTTATCAACAATGTCGTGCTCTGTTGTTCGTTTTTTGACGCTATGCCCAAACTCCATAACAACCATTTCAGCAGTATCGGCATCTATTGTTTGATTTACGGTCACGAGCATACCCATACTGATAAGCTTTTTAACGACATCTGTTCGTTTTTCGCCCATCTTATCCGCTAAATCACCAACAGAAACAAACTCATGAAGTTCAATATCATGAATGATTTTATCCTGTGTTTTTGAATCACCTCTTTCTTTACTCTTGAAGAAATTGGTTTTTTTTCTTCTGCCAACACTGTTGTCATCGTTAGATGAAATATAAGCGATCTTTTTACCTTTTGATTTCTTATTTTCCTCATAATTATCATTATCTGTCTTTTTGTAATCTTTTTTACCGCTTTTGGTGTTGCTATTGCTAAATACTGGTCCGGTTGGTTCTAATATACCACCCCTATTTGGGAATGTTCTTTTTTTGTCAAAATTGCCACTGCCACCGGCTCTGTTATCTTTATTGTTTCTATTATCCGTGTACCTGCCACCTTTGTGTTCGTTTTTATCAAAAAAAGTACCCCTTCCACCATTGCCAAAAGTTCTACTTTTGAAATTTCTACCATTGCCATAATTATCATTACCACCGTCACTTCTATTATTATTTGTTCTGTTGGCTGGAGTAACTTCTTCGTTCTTGTTTCTACTGTTGAATCTTTTTAATTGCTCCTCTTGTTTCTTTTTTCTGAATTCCTCCTTTCTTGCCACTTCTATCTGTCTTATTCTTTCTTTTTCTTCCTCTTTTTTTCTATTTTCTTGAACTAAAATTTGATAAACAGACAGTCTTTCTGGTGTTTCCTCTTTCTTTTCTTCCTCTTCTTTTTTTACATTTTCCTTAACGACTTTTACATCTAAATTTCTAATTCCCTTTGTTTTTGTCTGCGTTTGCCTCTCCTGCAATGAGTGAATCTTATCAAATGGAACTATATCTTTAAGCAAATTTTTGGTCTCTTTATCCCCAGAACCATAACCATTCTTGTTGTTTTCTCTGTTGTGAAAAGATATTCTACTCCTATCAACCTTGTTACCCAATACCAATGTTTTTCTCTTATTGTCCGTCATATATGCAGATGATACTATTAAATATGCTATATAAGTCAAATTAATTAATAGTACAAAAACAAAAAATTTATTTTTACTTATTTCGATTAGATTTTTAGAAAATCACATTGTAAATTTCATTACTATTTTTTACAACTTTTAATTTCATTTCGAATAATTTTTCTAAAATTTCCTCTTTTAATAAATCTTCTTTTAATCCATCGGCAAAAATTTTTCCATTTTTTACCATAACAATTCTTGTAATTTCAGGTATAATATCATTAGTTGTGTGTGTAACGAGTATTATGTTTTTGCCATTTTTTATAATATCGCACATGGTTTGTCTTAAATTTTGTATTGCCTTGACATCTAGCGAATTTGTTGGTTCATCGAGTATAAGTATATTGGGTTTATTTACCAATGCTCTTGCAATTAAAAATCGTCGTTGTTCTCCACTTGACATTGTATTCACAATTTCATTATTTAAGTGTGCTATTTTCATAAAATCCGCCATCCCTTTTGCTTTATCAATCATTTTTTGTGTGACAACAAAATCTTTATACATTCTATACGTTCCAAAATAACCTGTGATAATCATATTAAGACCAGTAATACCAACAAAACGTGTCTGTAATTCGTTTGTTACAATTCCAACGTTT
>JAIRSX010000060.1 GCA_031255235.1 Rickettsiales bacterium | reverse complement strand
TCTCTCTCTCTCTCTCTGTTTCTATTTCTCTATTTCTCTCTACAGAGTATTCACTTGTCATTTGTTTATCTATGCCATTTGCCATTTGTTTATCTATGCCATTTACTATCTGCTTATCCGTATCTATCACTTGTTTATCTGTAAACACTTGATTTGTAGATACTTGATTTGTTTTGCTTATTCCTAGAAAATCATGCCTCCACAAATCTCCACTCCCATTTCTCCTTGTTGCTCCGTAGACTTCATATCCTTTATCTAAAAGTAATTTAGTAAGATATGAACCATCTTGTCCAGCAACACCAGTTATCAGTACTTTCTTTACCATAATTAATTTATATACCAATTTTGTTTAAATTGAGGATTTTAATACATGTAAATTTTACAAAAAGCAAAAAAAAAAAAAAAAACATCCCTAATCTACCCTATATTTTTTAGTACAAACATCAAATAAAAAATTATTAATTTGACTCTTTCATCAAAAATAGTTACCATAAAACGTGTTTTTAATATTCAGAGATTTAGTTTTTACCACCAGGTTGGGTCGTTAATTGATAAATTGACCCACTATCATTGATCTTTAAAAAATAATTAAATTTAAGTGGGGGTTGTATGAAGGGTTTTGATTTAGCTAAAGAAAAAAATATTAAAAATGTGGTTGCCATTAGGGATGGCGATACTATCAAAAATTTAAGTGATGAGGTTTCTGTAGGTGCGGAGGTTATTGAGTGCTCCAGTGAGGAAGGATTGAAAATTATAAGACATTCTTCCGCTCATTTGATGGCGTCTACAATTCAAAAATTATATCCAGACGTTTTTTTTGCCATTGGTCCATCCATAGATAATGGCTTTTATTACGATATAGACAAAGAAATTCCGTTTAGTGAAAATGATTTGGTTTCCATTGAAGAAAAAATGGAAGAATTGATTAAAGCGGACTTAAAATTTGTTAAGAAAGAGATAAACAAAAAAGAAGCGTTGGAATTGTTTAAGACAAATAGGTATAAAATTGAATTAATTAATGATTTGTCGGAAAATGAAGTCATTACTATTTACGAATTGGGTGATTTTATTGATTTATGTAGAGGTCCCCATGTTCCATCTACCAGATATTTAAAATATTTTAAACTCACAAAAGTTGCAGGAGCATATTGGCGAGGTGATAGTAAAAATAAAATGCTTCAAAGGATTTATGGAACCGCCTGGGACAACAAGGAAAACTTAGACAAATACTTTAAATTTTTAGAGGAAGCAGAAAAGCGGGATCATAAAAAAATCTGTAAAGCAATGGATCTGTGTCATTTTGAACCTGAATATGCCCCCGGTGCTCCTTTTTATCATCCAAAAGGGTGGTTTATATTTAGAACTCTCGTGGATTTTATGAGAGAAAAGAAATTGAATGCAGGCTATGTAGAAATCTCGACACCATCAGTCATGAATAGATGTCTGTGGGAGACTTCAGGGCATTGGGAGAAATATGGCGAACACAACTATTCCGGTAAGATGGAAGATGAAACACAATTTTGTGTAAAACCCATGAATTGTCCGGGTGGCATTTTGGTTTATAACTCATCACCAAAATCATATAGGGATTTACCTATTAGAATGGCAGAATTTGGTCGTGTAAATAGATATGAAGCGAGTGGAAGTTTAAATGGTCTATTGCGAGTTAGAGAGTTCACACAGGACGATGCCCATGTGTTTTGCACATTAGACCAAACAGAAAAAGAGGTCGGTGATGCCATTAAACTTTTTATGGATGTGTATGCTACACTTGGTTTTGATGGTAATAATATTGTCGTTGGACTTTCCACAAGACCAGAAAAACGAATTGGTGCAGATGAAATTTGGGATAAAAGTGAAAAGTTTTTGATAGACACTTTGAACAAATTGAAGATTCCTTTCAATTTACAACCAGGCGAAGGTGCTTTTTATGGACCAAAACTTGAATTTGGTTTTAAGGATGCTTTGGAAAGAAGTTGGCAGATTGGCACTATACAACTTGATATGAATTTACCATCACGATTTAAAATGACTTATGTTGATGTGGATGGGACAAAAAAAGAACCTATTATGCTTCATATGGCATGCTTTGGTAGTGTTGAGCGGTTTTTGGGTATGTATATGGAACACTGCGAAGGTAAATTTCCATTGTGGTTTAATCCAGTTCAAGGAGCAATTTTAAATATAAATGAAAACGTTAGTGGTTATTGTGTGGATTTACAAAAAAGGCTGTTAGATGAAGGTTTTAGAGTTGAATTAGACCTGTCTGCCGAAACATTGAATTATAAGATAAGGGAACGCTCTTTGAAGAAAGTACCATACCTATTGATTGTCGGTGAAAAAGAAGTGAATGATAATAGTGTTACATTAAGAACACTGGGAAATGAAAAACAAGTAAACATGAAAGTTGAGGAATTTGTGAGTATGTTAAAAACAAAAGTAGAAAGAAAAGAGATTGGGTTTTAATAATATAAAATCAATGTCAATTGGGGAAATATTCATGTACTCACGCTTCCTTTTCAAAATTTTTTAATGTTTTTGCCGTTAAAAACAAGGCGATTCGAAGGGCATAAATTCTATTTGTATTTAACGTCCACTGTGGAGAACCTTGTTTTAACTTTTTTCGTATCTTTTCAGTTTTATCAAGTATCAACGAAAGTTCTTGCATTGCTTTTAACAGTTCGTTTCTTGTAAAATTAATTTCCGTTGAATTTGTGATTATTGGTAAAGCAATTTCAAGTGCGTAAATATGACCTTCCATCAACTTCCATTGCCATTTTTCACTTGATAGATTTTCCTGCGATCTTTTACACTTATGAAGTAATGACGAAAGCGCTCGATAAGCTTCTTTTCTATCTCCTTCTTCAACGATAACGTTATCTTTTTGTAAATTTTCCCAATCGTTATTGACTAATACTTCCTTATTTAAAAACACATCCCGTTACACTAATACTTATACATGGTAACATTCACAGACCAATTAAACAATTTTTTTTGGGACTGACTAATAAAAATTGTTTTATTATTTTTTTTAGTATTGTTATTAAAAAATAATAAATGTTTCTTTAAACCTATATGAAACCAACTTGTAATTGCAAATATTATATAGTTAATGAGATAGGCAGTAATTGTTCTTTGATTAATGTAAAACAAGTGATAAAGTCTGAATAGAAATGACAATTAAATATAATGAAAAATGAAATAATCACGAATATTTTTAAAGAATTAGAAATGGGTGTGCCCGTTATCAAAGCGGTAACAGGCATTATTGATGCTTCAAGTTTTTACAGAAAGATAAATTCGGATAAAGATTTAAAAAAACATTTTGAAGATATAAAACAAAATTTAAAGAAAAACGGTCCGACTGTAAAAGAAAAACAACGTATTTATAATAAAACACGTTATCAAAAGGTTAAAAGAAAAAAGGAAATAGAATTATATTTACGGTTAAAGAAAAAATATGAAAATAATATCAAATAAATATGTAGATTAAAAGAGGTATTTATTATTTAAAATAGTCCTTCTTTTTCAAAGAAGGACTACAGAATAAATAAACACTAAAAGAAATGTGTTTACATGACTATTGTTAACAATAAAAAGGTAAAAGCAAATTATAACAATATATGATAATAATTTGAGTTATTTAGAATTTATTAAATAACCAATTTGTGAAATCTATAACACCTCTGCCCTTAATGTGATTTTTCTACGATTAACATTATGTATTAATGCGGTTAAATAGGATTGATAATTTAATCCAAATTCATTTGCTATTTTTTTAAAGTCCTCCAATTCTTTTGAATTTATGCGAAGGGACATGGTTGTATCCTTACCACGACTTTTTATGGTTTTTTGGGCAATTGCTTGATATTTTTTAGTGGTATCAACCACCTCTTCATACAATCCATTTTCAATATCCTTTTGAATTGCTAACTCCTCTTTATCTAATACATCATCTTTATACATTTTTTACCTCCTTTTTTAGTTTTCTATTCTTATAAATTGTTTTTAAGAATATCTTTTCATCATCTTCTATAAACGGAACACAATGTGGATAATCATTAATGTTAATAATGAATATCTTTTGGTTCGGATAGTTTTTATTATTGCGAACTTCGTAATTACCTTTTGAAATTTCATTTATTACATCCTCAAAACTTATATTCCTCTCAAGAATCAGTTTTTTATTTTTATCTAAATTTCATTCATTTTTTTCAATTTATTTTGTTATTGTTTGTAATTACATTGTAATACAATTTTAATTAATGTCTAAATTAATTTGTATTCACATTGTAATACCTTTTTCCTTCAAAAACACCAAACCACCTATTTTTCTAAAAAGGGCACCTCCTTTTCTACCTTATTTTATCAACTCAAAACTTGATATCAGTACAATATTATAAATCCATCACCACAAAACTTATGTAATAATAACTAATAAGTATAAGACACACAAAGGAAGAAATAGAAGAAATATGTGTTGCCTAAAAAAAGAAAAAACAACTTTTATTAGTCATCCCGAAAAATGTGATATTTTTTGTTTTTTAATTAAAAAGAATTAGATTATCAATCGATATGTATATTTTATTGTTTAAAGAGGCATGGATTTCCATATTCTCAAATAAATTGAGAACTTTGCTTACTTTGTTAGGTGTTATAATTGGTGTTATGGCGGTTGTTTTGATGGTTGCCATAGGACAGGCAGTACAATTGGAGATCGATAAGCAACTTGATGGTTTTGGTTCTAATATGATGATAATTGTCCCAGCATCTAGAAGTCGTAGTGGTGTACATGGTGGTCGTGGTGGTTCTCCAACTCTTACAGTTAGCGATACGGCAGCAATTAAGAATATAAAAGGTGTTGTGAACACTGCTCCTATGATGGCTGGAAGCTATCAAGTAAAATATGGAAATGAAAACTGGAATACAAGAGTTCAAGCTTCAAATACAGAATTTGTGAAGATAGGTGAAAATAATTTAAAAATGGGAACCATGTTTACCGAAAGTGATGTTAGATCTGGAACACCGGTTGCGGTTATTGGTGACACAATTTATAGGGAAGTTTTTAGAGGTAAAAATCCAATAGGCGAAGATATAAAAATTAAGGGAATTCCATTTAAGGTTATAGGTGTTTTCGAAGCAAAAGGTGCCGGTGCAAGTGGTAATGATAGAGACGATGTTATTTTAGTTCCGTTAAGATCTTTTAAGATTCGTCTCACTACCAATAGATTTCCAGAGTCGGTTTATACAATATTTGTTAAATTTGATGATGCTAAAAATATGAGAATGATAGAAAATAGAATTTACGCCCTATTGGGTGAAAGACACAACATTACTGATGAAGATTACGATTTTGAGGTTATAAACCTAACTGAAATCATTCAAAAAATTTCAATAATTGGACTCGCAGTTTCAATTTTATTAACGTCTGTTGCTTCAATATCATTATTGGTTGCTAGTATTGGTATCATGAATATGATGCTTTCTGCTGTTACCGAAAGAACAAAGGAAATTGGTATTAGGAAGGCTATAGGTGCACCAAATAGAAGTATACTGTTTCAATTTTTAATTGAGGCTATTTTGATATCTCTCATTGGTGGGGTTTTTGGAATCACCATAGGCATCGGATTAGGACAATTGGCTGGTAATTTGTTGGGTTATAAGGTTCCAGTTTCGGTGATAACAATTATGATTTCAATTATTGTGGCAATTATCGTTGGTGTTTTGAGTGGTATTGTGCCAGCAGTTAAAGCAACAAAATTAAATCCTATTGATGCCTTGAGATACAGTTAATTGTAAGTCGATGCAATATCAAAAAAATAATTTGCTTATAAAAATATTTCGGTTACAAAGTGCTATAAAATATATAAAAGTTAAGTAAATGCCTTTAAATTCTTTTTTTAAACCTAGCTCAATAGCAGTTGTTGGTGTTACGCCCGATCCAAATAAATTAGCATCAATCATCTATAAAAATCTAAAAGATGCTTGTTATAAAGGTATGTTATACCCCGTAAATTCCAAATCCGATATAGTTGGACTCGATTACGATGGTAAGAAAATACTAGCAAGTGTTGCAGAAATCAAGGAATCTGTTGATTTAGTGGTTTTGGTAGTTGCTGCAAAATTTTGTTTACAGGTTGTAGAAGATTGTATCAAAAATAAAGCAAAAAATATTAGCATCATTGCTGCCGGTTTTGGTGAAGTTGGAAATCACGAATTGGAAGACGAAATTGCCAAAAAGTGTGTTGAGAACGGTATAAATTTGTTGGGTCCAAATTGTCTTGGCCACATATCAACTTTTGACAATTTAAACGCATCATTTGCTGATGGTTTTCCAAACAGAGGTAATGTCGCTTTTATTTCTCAATCTGGAGCATACTGTTCCGCAATGATGGATTGGGCAAGAGAGAAAGGAATTGGTTTTTCACACTTTATTTCTATCGGAAACAAAGCAATTTTAGGAGAAGACCAGTTATTAGACGCCATTGCTAATGATGTAAATACCACTGCTTTTGTTTTTTACTTAGAAAGTTTGAAAAATGGCAAAAAATTTTTAACAACCATAAAAAAAGTTTCAAAAACAAAACCTGTTGTTATTTTGGAACCAGGAAAATCGGCGAAAGCACAGGCAGCATCTTTGTCTCATACTGGAAGTCTTGCACCTAATTATAGGGTATTGGAAATTGCCCTACAAACAAGCGGAGCAATACAAGCATACAATACAAGAGAAATGTTTGGTCTATTGGAAATCCTACAGACGTCAAAGCATAAGAATTTTGATGGAAAACTCGGTATAATCACAAATGCTGGTGGTGTTGGTGTTTTAACAAGCGATCTGTGCGAGGAAAATGAGCTTGATTTAGCAAAACCGAGCGATTTAACTATCACAAAATTAAAAGAAGTCTTACCTGCTGCTTCTGCCTTTGGTAATCCAATTGATGTGATTGGAGATGCGAAAGCAGATAGATACGAATCTGCTTTGAAAGTTTTGTGTGAAAGTGGTGAGTATAATAACATTTTAGTTTTATTAACTCCACAGATGATTACAGATGCCAAAGGAACAGCGGAAGCAATAGTCAGAATCAATAGAGATTTTCCAGGGGTAAATATATTTTCAAGTTTTGTTGGTGGTAGTAGAGTTAAAACCGGCATTGAAATTTTGAAACAAAATAATTTGTCGCACTTTGAATATCCGATTGATATTGTTAGATTGCTCGGAATGTTAAAAAGACAAATGGCATTTAAGAATGTTAAAGAAATTCAAGTTGATACAAATAAAGTTCCAGACAATATTTTAAATGCTGTCAAAAAAGCAAAAGATGAGAACTTAGCATCTCTACCACAAGATGTAGTTAGTTCTATTATGGAACACTATGGAATTGACTTCCCTAAATCTGGTAACTTTACAGATAAAACAAAAGCATTGGAATTTTGTAAAAAACTATTTCCTAAATCGGTTGTTTTAAAATTGTCTGCTCCAGATGCTTTACATAAAACAGAAATGAAAGGAATTTATCTAAATGTTGACAGCGAAGCAAAATTTAATGAGGGATGGGATGGTCTATATGAAAGTATTACAAAATTTAATTTGAAAGGTGCCTCTATTCTAATCCAAGAGATGATTACAAAAGCAACTGAAACAATTATTGGTATAAATAGTGATAAAAATTTTGGAAGGGTTATGGTGTTCGGAACAGGTGGGATTTATACTGAGATTTGGAAGGATACCGCATTGAGAATTTTACCTGCAGAGGATTTTGACATTTTAATTAAAGAAACAAAAATAGGAACCATTTTAAACGGTGTCAGAGGCGAGGAACCAAAAGCAGTTAAAGAAGTTGCTGATACACTAAAGAAAATACAACAAGTAGTATTAGAAATACCTGACATTGTAAGTATTGATGCAAATCCTTGTCTTGTTACAAACGATAGAGCAGTTGTAGTTGACTTTAAGATGTTACTAAAATAATTCTTGTTATTGCGATGGTCGATTCTGTCGATCTTCCATGGAGATTTGGATCTATAGAAGTGTAGAATGAGTGGATGTTTTTTTTGGGAAGAAATAAGGGGAAATACTTACAAAAAAGTTGTGTTATTTAAAGTACTTTTCCAAAGTTTTAATCAAGCTATTTACAATAGTATTTTTGTAGCGAGAACTCCTAATCATTTTTTCTTCCTGTACGTTTGATATAAAACCCAATTCCAGCAGTATTGATGGCATACTTGCCGAAGTTAAGACAGCAAAGTTTGCCGACTTCACCATGTTGATACCATGACTTTTGACTCCCCTACTTTTCAATTC
>JAIRSX010000035.1 GCA_031255235.1 Rickettsiales bacterium | reverse complement strand
AATATAAATAAATACTGTGGATATAACACCTATACAAATAACCTAGTTCCTATAAAACATTTAAGAATAATAGAAAATAATGAAATGGACGAGGATGTGGCATGAAAAAAATAAAAAGCAAGAATTATAAGGCAATCCCTAATCCACAGTTGTGTATATTCGCCATTAAATTGAATCGTTAATATACACTCAGCTAAAGCAGAGTGCTTAACGCTTCACAGTAATCAGCAACCTGATTAACTCCACGTCCATTAAGGAGCATTGCACCCCCATTTGTTTTTTGTCTTTCTATAGAAAAATAACTAATATTTAGTGGGTCAAATTTTATTACTAAAAATCTATATCTCTAAAAAAGATAGTAGAAATAAAAGGGTTTAGTCGCACTGAATCTCCCATCTAAAGCAAGGAGAATTATGCGACAAGTATTAAACTAGTTGCATAAGTATTTTTCACATCTATAATAATCAACTAATTCGATTGCTCTTGGAGTAAATTTACAATTAACTTGCCATACTTCAACTCCATTTTGTATTGAATTTAAAACTTTCTCTTTAATTTTTTCACCATTTCCATTGTTATTCTTTGGCGGACAAAATGGTTTTGCTTCAAACATATACAATAACAATAATATACTTCTCTTTATATTGTGTGATAGTTCATCGAGATGTTTAAAGAATCTATCAGTTGACACAGAGGTTATTTTTTTTGTAAATTGTATTTTATCGGATACATAACCATCCTTTAAAGGTAAAATTATTAAGGGGGTTTTTACCTCTATGTATATATCGTTTATTACAAAATCTAATCTTGAGTTACCAACTTTTCTTTCTCTTTTTATTTCGCTATTGGTTGTATCTATAATTTTAATTAATTGATTTGTTCTTAACAAGTTTTCAATCACGGAATTTGCTTTAATTTGGTTAATGCCGATCCAATTCTTTCCACCATTTAATGATATAGCATCAATGGTATATTTTGTTTTAGGGTTGTTGGTTAAGGTCAATAAACACGGAATATCTTTGAATACAATATTTCCAACATTGCCGGTGGCAGGAAAATGACAAAATACAATTTCATCATTCACTATCACTTGGCAAACAAAACGATTTTGTTTCTTAATGATTATTCCTTCTATCACTTGTTCTACATGATTAATTTGTTTCTTATTTTTATCAAAAAAGATTCTTGTTATATTTTTGAATTTTTTAAAAAGTTTTTTATGTTTAAGGTGATATGTCTCGCTTTATACACTTACATAACCATACTGAATATTCTTTATCATCAGGCACCATTAAACTAAAAAAACTTATAGAATATGCGAAAAAATTCAATATGCCATCTGTTGCTATGACAGACTCCGAAAATATGTTTGGGGCGTTGGAATTTTCCATTGCGGCTTCTAAAGAAGGGATTCAACCGATAATTGGTGGAGAATTTAATATAATTTTTGATGGTTTTTTTAAGAGAAAATGGGAAGACCACTTTAATACAGAACATTTAACGAAAATCGTTTTATTGGCACAAACAGATGAAGGTTTTAAAAATCTGATTTCGTTGGCGAGTGATTACTATTTATATAGAGGAATTACTACAAAAAACGAAGAGGGAAAATTGGATAAAAGTCTATCAAGGACAGCTGATTATGAATATTCTTCTCCAAGGTTGAATTTTGAATGGTTAAAGGATAGAAACAAAGGGATTATCTGTCTTACCTGCGGAGTGGATGGAATGGTTGGACATCTTCTAAAAATGGGTGATAGAGAAAGAGCGGAAAAGGTCTTATTGGATTTAAAAGAAATTTTTGTCGATAGATTGTATATTGAACTTCAAAGACATGGTTTACAAACAGAAATTGATTTAGAACCACATTTTATAGAATTTGCCCTTAAACATAATATACCATTAGTTGCTACCAATGATTGTTATTTCTTGACAAGAGATACCCACAAAGCACAAGATGTTTTATCATGTGTTGCTTCCGGACGGCTTTTAATTGAAAAAAACAGAAAGAAACAAACAGGAGAACATTATTTTAAAACAGAAGAAGAAATGTGTGAGTTGTTTGCTGACATACCAGAGGCAATAGAAAATACTGTAAACATAGCAAAAAGAATAGCAACGATGTCATATAAAAGAAAACCAACATTTCCCAACTTTCCTTTACCAAACAATGTATCTGAAGTGGATTTTATAAAAAAAGAAACAGAGGATGGTTTGAACGAAAGACTGAAACAAAAATTTATAAATGAAAACGTTCCGGCGGAAACCCAAGAAGGAATAAAAAAACAATATTTTGATAGATTAAGTTATGAGATTGATATTATAAACAAGATGGGTTTTCCGAGTTATTTTTTGGTAGTTAGTGATTTTGTAAAATGGAGTAAGAATAATGATGTTCCAATTGGCCCTGGTCGTGGTTCTGGTGCCGGTTCTGTTGTCGCTTGGAGTTTAAAAATCACGGATATAGATCCTATAAAATTTGATATATCTTTTGAAAGATTTTTGAATCCAGAAAGGGTTTCAATGCCAGATTTTGATATTGACTTTTGTGAAAGGGGGAGAGGAAGAAGTATAGAATATGTACAAAATAAATATGGCAAAGAGTTGGTTGGAAGAATTATAACTTTTAATAAATTACAGGCAAGAGGAGCAATTAAAGATGTTGGTAGGGTTTTGGGTATAAACTATCAAGAGACTGACAGGCTTACAAAAACAATTCCGCAGGATAAAGATTTGGCGGTAAGTATAAAGGAAGATCCTTCAATAGAACAACAAATGCAATCTGATCAACAGGTAAATGAAATAATTAGTATTGCGTTGGAATTGGAAGGATTAAACAGAAATACGGGATTGCATGCAGCGGGTATTGTTATTGGGGATAAACCGTTGGAACAGATTTGCCCTCTTTATAGTGATGGTAAAACTGATATACCAGCAGTTCAATATAGTATGAAATATGCTGAAGAAGTTGGTCTTGTGAAATTTGATTTTTTGGGGCTTTCTACTTTGACGGTTATCAGGGATACATTACTTTATTTAAAAAGGAGAAATATTGAGATAGATATTAACAACATCCCATACGATGACGAACCTACTTTCAAGATGTTGGCAAGAGCAGATACATTGGGTGTGTTTCAAATTGAAAGTGCTGGTATGAAAAGTGTGCTAGTACAGATGAAACCGGATAGAATTACAGATATTACTGCTCTTGTTGCTCTATATAGACCGGGTCCTATGGATTCAATTCCACACTATATTAAGAGGAAAAATGGAACAGAGGATATTGAATGTTTACATCCCAAAATGCTTGACGTTTTAAGTGATAGTTATGGCATTATAGTTTATCAAGACCAAGTTATGAATCTTGCAAGAGAGCTTGCTGGTTATTCTATGGGTGGTGCTGATCTTTTGAGAAGGGCGATGGGTAAAAAAATACAAGTGGAGATGGATGCCCAAAGGGAAATATTTATAAATGGTGGAAAAGTCAAAACTAAAATTTTAGGAAATGAAGTTGAAGTTGAAATTCCTGGTGCTGTAAAACAAAGCAATATTAATTCTGAAACTGCCAGTAAAATTTTTAACGATATGGCACAATTTGCAAGTTACGGTTTCAATCTTGCTCATGCTACGGCATATGGGATTATAGCATACCAAACTGCTTATTTGAGATGCCATTTCCCGGCAGAATTCTATGCTGCGTCAATGAATGATAGCATTTCAAATACAAGTAGGATTGGAGCATTTATACAGGATTTGAGAAAACACAAGATAGAGATTTTGATGCCAGACATAAATCTAAGTACCGAATTATTCAATGTTGAATCCATTAAAAACAATGAGGAATATGATAGGAAATCGAATGAGATAAATATTTTAGACATTCATGTTAAAGAGGATCTGAATGGTACCGATAATGTAATAACATCCTATAACGATTTTACGGAACAGGATAATAAAAACTATTCCGTGCGTTTTGCTTTATCCGCCATCAAAGGAATTGGAAGTAATGTTGCGGAGGCGATTATTGAGGAGAGAAAGAAAAATGGAAAATTCAAAGATTTGTGGAATTTCATTGATAGGATGGATGCCAAATTCATAAATAAAAAGAGTATTGAGGCATTAGCAAAGGCGGGCGTTTTAGATAGTATACACAATAATCGTAGACAAATACATGATTCTTTTCAGACTATAACAGAGTACAAAGGTATTGAAGTTGATAATGGAGACAACAAACAAAGTAGTTTTCTTGATATGCTTGGTAGTAATTCCAGACCAACTTTACCAAATGTTAATGATTGGGAAGGCGAAGAAAGATATCAAAAAGAATTTGAAGTCTATGGGTTTTTTATATCTGGTCATCCGTTAGATGATTTATCTGAAGAATTGGAAAGTAAAGGAATCACTTTTTTGGATGAGTTGGAAAATCTGAAGGATGGTGATAAAATTAGAGTTGCTGGAATTATTATTTCAACAATGATAAAATCAAGTCCGAAAGGGAAATATGCTTTTATAAGTATCGCGGATTCAAAAGGAATGTTTGAAGTGACACTTTATAAAACAGATTTAATAATGATGAATAAGGATTTGATTGCAGAAAAAAATCACAATAAAGTTGTTTTTGAGTGTTCTGTTAGAAAAAATGAAACAGAAGGGAACACTGAAATTAGACTGTCGGTTCAAAATCTTTTTGCTTTAGAAACGTTTTTAAATGCAACAACAGCAGGACAATTAGAAAAGGTCGAACACAGAAAAGAATGGACTAAAAGTAATGGAGGTGGTGGTAGTCCGTGGAGAAAAGATGAAAATGGAAAATGGTATAAGATAGATGGTGAAAAAAAATACGATATAAAAAATGATCCTATTATGGTTAAAAAACAAGACGTTCAAGTAAATACCGATGATAATGCAAGAAAAATATACAAACAAATTACGATTTTCGTAAATAAAAAATCTGCTTGTGCTGACATAAAATTGATATTAGATAGTTGCAGGAGAGATTTTATAAAGGATGGAACAAGGGTAATTTTGGACATAAACGGATTGACCAAACTTGATTTAGGGGTATCTTTTTATATGGGAGATATAGAGAAAAGAAGGATTGAAAATATAAACGGAGTTATGAAAATCGAAACGATTTGATTAAAAAGGAGTCCTTTGTAAAGGTATCAATTTTCAAGTAGATTTGCGATTACTTTTTGGGTTTTATCTTTTCCTGCCAATTCTTTTATTTTTTCTGCTGTTGATAGTACACCACCTTTTCCATTTATTTTCTTTATGGACTCATCATAATTTGTTTTTGCTTTTATTAGGTTGGTTCCAATGTTTTCAACTTCTGTTGTGAAATCCGCTAATTTGTCATGAATTGTGATGGCATAATCAATTATTTTTTCGATGTTTTTATTTTGTTTTTCAATATTTCTTAGGTTTATTATCATTTTCAAAACCGAAAATAGAGATGATTTTGTAACAATAGCGATATTCTTTTCAAAAGCATATTGTATTAAGCTGCTATCATGTTTCATTAAATCCAAATATGCACTTTCAACCGCTAAAAATACACATATAAAATCACAACTATCAGCCAACTTTGTATAATCTTTTTTACTTAAATTATCAATTTGATTCTTAACATCGTTATGATACATTTTTAAATAGGTTTGCTTATCCGCCTCATTTTCACAATTGTAGTATCTTTCGTAATTGTTGAATGAGAATTTGGAATCAATGATTAGGTTTTTGCCCTGTGTAAGATGTATTACAAAATCAGGTCTAAAAGTTCCATCCTCCCTTGTTTCACTGACTTCTTTTTTATAATCAATTCCTTCCTCCATGTTTATACTATTTAACAGATTCTCAAGCTCCCATTCTCCTATCGTTCCTTGTTTTTTCTTTTCTCCTTTTAGAATCTCAGCAAAATTATCCGCTTTGTTGGCGATGTCTTTGGTGTGCTCTATCAGATTTTTAATATATTCTTTTGTTTCGATTTCTGCTTTTGTTGTGTTGTTGCTAACATTTTCCATTTGTGTCTTTACAGCTTGAATTTCTTTTTGTAATGGTTCCAAGATAACATTTAGTCCTTTGTTTTGTCTCTGGTCAAAATTCTCAATTTGCGTTTTTATGGTTTCGTTTGATATGTTTTTGAAATGTTCTTCAAGTTGTTTTTTCATTTCTTCGATGCTTTCTTGTTTTGCTTTGATTTTGCTATCCAACTCACCATTCTCTTTTGTCAATATTAGTATTTTTTCAGTCAAATTTTTAATCTCATCATCCTTATTGGATAGTCTTTTTGACATGTCATCTATTATAACGCTACTATTTTTATTGGTGAATTCAAGCAATTTATTGTGCTCCATTTCTTTGTTATCCAATATGATTTTCTTTTTTATATACATAACGGACACAATTACTACTGTGACGACAAGAAAAACAACTAAATATATCAAATAAATCATTCTGTCTCCCCCTTTTTCATTTTTTCCATAATCAGTATGGCATCTTCCTTAAGTTTTTTTAAATTATCTTTGTATTCTTCCCAAACCTGTTTTTGGATTTTTGTAGGTCTGATAATTTTTCTTATGTTGTTTTTATATTTATCATCAAGTCTTTGTAGGGCAAGCATATTAAAATAAACGTCGCTTGCACTTCTATAGCTTGAATTATTCATTTTTTTAGTGCTACTTAAAAAATTGCTCAATCTCCTAATTTGCGGATTGTAATTATCATACTTGGGACGAATTTTTATGTATGTGTCCATAAGCAGTATGGTTTCATCTTTCGTCCAATTTATAGAAATCTCTTTTGCTGAGACAGTACTAACAGCGAGAATTAATGAAAAAATAAGGGATTTCACAAGGAGGATATATGTAAATTTTTATTAAAAATCAAATATATTAAAGTGATAATTTATGTATTTTCTGATTTTTAATTTTATATTTTCATTTTTTGGTATTGCTCTTTTGATAAGATATATGCAGAGGAGAAATCAATATCAATCAATTAGGAACGATGTTTTAGCAACTCACATTTATACAAAGAAAAATAAGCCCACTATGGCTGGAATCATTGTAAATATTGCTTTTTTATTATCCTGCTTTTGGACTAATTTTGATATCTATGTGAAGCTTACTCTTGCACTCTCTTTATCTTTTGGTTTGATTGGCTTCATAGATGATTACATAAAAGTATATAAAAGGAATACGGATGGTTTTAGGGGATCGGTTAAACTTATTTTAGAACTTCTTGTCACGACATTCATTATTATTTATGCCGACTATAAAGGATTAAACTTTATGAAAAATGGTATTAAAATTTTGGATTGGGAACTAAATTTGGGGGTATTTCAGAGTATTTTTTATATAATTATGATTGTTGGTTCTGCAAATGCCGTTAATATCACGGATGGGTTGGATGGGCTTGTGATTTTACCAGTAATTTTAATTCTTTTGGTTTTTACTTTCTTAACTAATGACAATAACATTTTGAATTTGTGTTATATTCTTATAGGCGGGGGAATCGCTCTTTTTTGTTTTAATAAATATCCTGCAAAAATATTTATGGGCGATGTCGGTTCTTTGTTTTATGGTTCTATCCTTGCTTTTATCGCTATCTTAATTAGACAAGAATTTTTGTATGCGCTTCTTGCTCTTATTTTTATTATTGAAATACTGTCTACAACTCTGCAGGTCTTTTTTCATTTTTTTTATGGGAAAAGGTTGTTGCTTGCTGCCCCTTTACATCATCATTTTGAAAAGAAATACTGGAGTGAAAGAGAAATTATATTTGTTTTTTGGTCGTTTTTTATACTTTGTTTGTTTTTGGTTTTAGTGCTTGTTTATATGTAGGTAAGATATGTAAGTATCAGAAGATGTGTTTTAATTAATATTTTATTTTGTTTGTGTCTCTTTATTTTGGGATTGACTAAATAAAGTTGATTTTTTTTATTTTTGTCA
>JAIRSX010000016.1 GCA_031255235.1 Rickettsiales bacterium | reverse complement strand
AATTATCATTCTATAGATACCTCGTTTAAGAGTTTGTTTTTTTGTTTTATTTGCAAATCTAAAGTATTATCTGGCTGTGTTTACGAGTACGAAAAGTGATTTTTTGGTTGTCGGTGATTATATTTATGAGGGGAATGTGGTTGGTCTTAAAGATCCAACTGGTTTTGAAGTTTGTTTCAACACATCCATGACTGGATATCAAGAAATAATGACGGATCCGTCTTATTTGGGTCAGGTTGTCGTTTTTACTTCCACTCATATTGGAAATACTGGTTGCAATTCTGTCGATCTGGAATCAAATCTATGTGTAAAGGGTATAATTTGTAGAGAACGACCAACAATTGCCTCAAACTACAGAGGAGAACTTGATTTTGAAAAGTGGTGTGTGGAACACAATGCTTTCATTTTTTATGGTATCGATACAAGAGATTTGGTTGAGAAAATTAGAAACAAAGAGGTTGGGACTGGTGTGGTTGCCCATAATTTAGAGGATGCCTTGATGGTAAATCAAAAACAATTTGATACAGAATCACAAGATTTAGCGTCGCTTGCCTGTGGCAATGAGGTCAGAATAATAAGTGGTAAAGGTAAAAGGATAGCGGTTATAGATTGTGGTATAAAAGAAAATATCGTAAATTGTCTTAAGCAACAAGATTTCTCATTAGTTATATATCCGTGTAAAGTTGTTAAAGAGTACCTAGAGGAAATTTTATCAGCGGATGGTTTGGTACTTTCAAATGGACCTGGTGATCCGCGGGCAACTTTTAATAATGTTTCAGATTTAGATCGGGTTGTAAAAGGTTTTGCTACGAGTGGAAAGCCTATTCTTGGTATATGTTTAGGTCATCAGATTTTGAGTATAATTTATGGTATAGAGGTCGGTCGAATGCCACAGGGACATCGTGGTGGTAATCAGCCGGTTATTGATGTAAATGGTAAAGTTCATATAACATCTCAAAATCATGGTTTTTGCGCTTATAAATCTGATCTCGCAGACGAGAGATATATTTCTTTGTTTGATGGAGTCATTGAGGGATGGAATTTTAGGGATAAGAAAATTATATCAGTTCAGTATCATCCTGAGGCATCACCTGGACCCAGGGATAGTAGGTATATGTTTGAGGAATTTAAAAAAATGTTCTAATTTCTTTTGTTGCACTTATAAATATTTGTTAATGTGTGGTCTGTCAGAGTAAAAGAATCGAGTAATTTCTTTTTTGCTTTCTTTGCAGGAACGTTTATATATCAGACTGATATGTCAAATAATGCATCGGAAGAGAAGATTTTAATAGCAAATAGAGGTGAGGCGGCATGTAGAATCATAAGAACTGCGAAAAAAATGGGTTTGAGAACGGTTGCCGTTTATTCAGAGTCTGATATAAATTCTTTACATGTTGCTATGGCGGATGAGTCGGTTTTATTGGGTGGTGCGACATCGGCAGATAGTTACTTAAATATGGATAAAATTGTAAATGTTTGCAAGAAACTTGGTGTTAAGTATGTCCATCCTGGTTGGGGCTTTTTGAGTGAGAATTATAAATTTGTTGAGTTGTTAGATAAAGAAAAGGTTATTTTTATAGGTCCGTCAGCAAATTCCATGAAACTTATTGGTGATAAAATTTCCTCAAAGGAGATCTCAGGTAAGATTGGTGTCAGTATTTTAAAAACAAGTAAGGGTATTCTTAAGAGTGTCGGTGAAGTGAAGGAGACGGCACTTGATATTGGGTATCCAGTGATTTTAAAAGCCTCTGCAGGGGGTGGTGGTAAGGGTATTAGAATTTGTTATAGTGAGAATGAGATAGAAAATGCTTTTGAATCTGTTAGAAACGAAGCAAAAAATAGTTTTGGTGATGATAGAATTTTTATGGAAAAATTTATTGAAAATCCAAAGCATATTGAAATACAACTTTTAGGTGATAAGTTTGGAAATATTGTTTGTCTTGGGGAAAGGGATTGCAGTATTCAAAGGAATAATCAGAAGATAATTGAGGAGGCACCTTGTGTTACTATAGACGAACGAACAAGGTTTAAAATGTATGCACAAGCGATTGCATTAGCAAAGGAAGTTGGTTATTTTTCTGTTGGAACATTGGAATTTTTGATGGATGCCGAGAAAAATTTCTACTTTATGGAAATGAATACAAGGCTTCAAGTTGAACATACCGTTACGGAAATGATTACTGGTCTTGATTTGGTAGAACAGATGGTAAAAGTTGCAAGAGGCGAGAAATTGGAGTTTACACAACAGGATATAAAACTTGATGGTTTTGCTATGGAATGTCGTATAAATGCTGAGGATCCAAGTAGGGGATTTTTGCCATCTTCAGGTAGAATTAGTAAATATTTAGAACCAGAAAAGGATGCTGGCGTTAGGGTTGATACAGGTGTTTATGAAGGGTGTTTTGTTAGTATGTTTTATGATAATATGCTTTCAAAACTTATAGTTCATGGGAAAGATAGAAACGCAACAATAGAAAAGATGCAGATGGCTTTGGGTAGTTTTTTTATTGATGGTGTTTTAACAAATATTCCTTTCCTTGAAGCAATTACTTATAATAATACTTTTAGAAGTGGTGAATTCAACACAGGTTTTATCAAAAAGGAATTTTTAGGGTCATTTTCAAACACTCTTTTAGATAAGAGTGAGAGTGATATTTTGATTGCGTCAGTAATGTATATGCATGTTTTAAGTTTGGAGAGATTAAGAAATATCTCCGGTCAAATTACTACCAATAAAAAAAGTGTGAGGTATGATGGTCTTGTCTGCGATGTTAATGGAACAAAATATTTTTGTAAAATTAGTAAAGTGAATGATGCTTTTGTGGTAAATTATGACAACAATTTTATCTCTGTTAAGACAAACTGGTATTTTGGTGATGATATCTTTAGAGCCGAGATAAATGGGAAGTTGGTGAATGTTAGGGTTATTGAAAATGATAAGTCTGGTGGTTTTAAGATTCAATACGCTGGGGTGTTGGTTAATGTATCAGTTAGAACTCCAAGAATATCTGAGTTAGAGAAATTTATGCCTACTAGAAAATCAGTTAAAAAACCAAAAAATTTAAAAGCACCTATAACCGGGAAAATAGTTAAGTTTTTTGTTGAAAATGAATCTGAAGTCAAAATGGGGGGGCAATTACTTGTTATTGAAGCAATGAAAATGGAAAATGTTATTAGAACTGATTTTGATGTTTGTGTTAAGAATATAAAATATAAGGTTGGTGATTTGGTTGGTATTGGTGAGGTTATCATGGATTTTGAATATTAGGAGGTATATGAGTAATAAAAATGATGAAAATAATAGGATTCTGTTAGCGACGATTTTATCGACAATTTTGATTGTGGTTTGGATGAGGTGGTATGGTGGTAGAACTTTGCCAAAAATGGAAGAAGAAAAAATTATCAAAATTAACAAAGAGGGGGAGGTGAAAACAAAAGAGGAGAAGGTATCGGAGGTTGTTGAATATCCAACAATGGAAGAGGAAAAATATGAAGATAAAAGAATAAAAATCGATACGAAAACTTTACATGGAACCATAAATCTGAGAGGTTTGGTTTTTGATGATCTGATTTTAAAAAAATATAAAAAATCAATTGAGGGGGGAGAGAATTATAATCTTTTGAATGGTCGTAATGATAATGATGCTTATTATGTAAATGTTGGTTGGGATGGCAAAGATATTGATATACCCGATAAAAACACTTTGTGGGTGGCTGATAAGGATACTTTAAGGTCGAATGAACCATTAACTTTTACTTATAATAGTGAAGGGGGTGTTTTATACAAAGTTATTATTGAAGTGGATGACAATTATATGTTTAAAATTACACAAACAGTGCAGAATAAATCGGAAAATGTTTTGAGTATAAAATCTAAAAATTCTATCTCAAAAAAACAACAACGGGGAACTGATGATGTTGGGGTTCACAGTGGTTTTATAGGAGTTATAGATAAACAAATTGAAGAGTTAGAATATAATAAGCTTGGTAAAAATGTAGTTGTTTTTGATAATGGTAATCACTGGTCTGGTTGGACTGATAAATATTGGCTGGTGTCTTTTGTAAGTAATTTTGAATATAGAGTTTACAAAGATGATGATATGCTTTTTATTGTTGATTTTGTTGATAATAATACAGATGTTGCACCCGATACAGAATATGCAACGAGTTCATACTTGTATGCAGGAGCGAAGGATCTAAATTTGTTGGATAGTTATGCAGATAAGTTCGATATTCTTTATTTTGATAAAGCAGTTGATTTTGG
>JAIRSX010000015.1 GCA_031255235.1 Rickettsiales bacterium | reverse complement strand
TTATCGCACCTCACCCACCCTCATTCCGACCCCGACCGCGCCCCCGCCGGCGGGCCCCCCCCCCCCCCCGAGTGTACATTTAATAAGTGGAGTATTTGTATCATTACTTCTTTCATCTTTACTTGTGTTTTTGGTGTTTCAACCAAAATTAGGAAGGAAAATAGTAAAGATTGATATAACAACTAAATCTCCAATAGATATTGTTGTTGCTTGGAATGATGGGGATGACAAGGAACATATTATAAGAGAAACCATAGAGGGTAGCGGGCACTATATATTATCTCATAAAGTTAACAGAATTAAAATAGAGGGGAATGAAATACCAAATGACAATATTATAAATATTAAGTTATCAAACACGAGAAAACGGATCAAGCTTACCGTTGGTGGTAAGAACTACCACAATGCAAAAAATAGTGATGGAA
The DNA here is from genome assembly GCA_031255235.1 of Rickettsiales bacterium. Taxonomy (GTDB): domain Bacteria; phylum Pseudomonadota; class Alphaproteobacteria; order Rickettsiales; family UBA1997; genus JAIRSX01. The sequence continues at coordinate 7,782 of JAIRSX010000015.1, read as the reverse complement.
AATTTCTTTTGTATGAAAATGATACCCAAATAAGAGGCATAAAAACGATAACTGATGTCAAAATTGGTATCGCGGTCGTATATTATTTTGCGTTAACTTTTGTGCTTTTTATGTATTTGGATACGAATTATTTGCAACAAAAATTTCTAAAGAATCAAAATATAAAACAGATAAGAAACATAGAATTTCTGAGAATCACTTTTGCATGTTTTATTGTTCTGCAACATTATAGGTCTCCACCTCCACCTCTTGGTTGGATAGCAGTCGAATTTTTTTATATCATGTCTGGTTTTTTTCTATATAATACGATGTTAAAAATTGATACTATATCCTTTAAAGATTTTGCAGTCAAGAAACTAATAAGACTCTATCCACTGTATCTTTTTTCCTTTTTATTATTATTTTCTAGGGGCGGAGGTGGAGGAAATATCCATGATATTATTTCAAGTCTTTTGTTTATCAAGGGTCATATCTTTTCAAAAGGTAGTTGCCAAGGGTTGTGGTTTATTCCGAGCCTATTTTTATATAGTTGTTTTTGGTTTGCTTTATTTAAATTGGTGGTGAGAGAAAAAATAAATTATGTGGTATTTGCGATAACTTATTTGTGTGTTGTATTGTATTATTACAAGGGTGTTGGTTCTATGTGTAATATAGATGTAGAACTTTATAGAGGAATGTATTCCATTGGATTAGGTTATTTGGTGGCGGTTGCCTATAATAATATTAACATAAATTTTAATAAATATTTTGTCAGTTTTCTTGAGTTGTATTTATTTAGTTTTATCGTCTGTCGCTGCCTTTTTAATAAATTGAATTATGGATGGCCTGAAACATATTTGTTGTTAATCGCATATTTTGTGTTTTTACTGTTTCTTTTTGTCAAAAAGCAAGGTATTTTATCAAAAATATTGGACAATAATTTATCAGTATTTCTGGGTAAATATAGTTTTGCAATTTATATGACCCATGAATTTATAGCATTTCATCTATCAAATAAGATGAAGCAATTCGTAGAATACAAAGATTTAAAAATGATTATGTCTATTATTGTTGGGGTCGTTTGTTATCATTTGATAGAAAAACCTGCGGAAAGAATACTGGCAGAGAAATGGAAAACAAAAAATTAAATATTGTTTGCTAATATTTCTTCAACTCTTTTAACTTTTTCCTCACTATTGTCAATTTTGAAAATAGGGTCTGGTATATATTTAAAATTTATGTTTTTTGCTAAAATATTCTTGATAGAAAAAATGCCTTCCTTATTCATTTTTTTGATGAAATTGTTTTTGTCTTTTTCCAAAAAAAAGTCTGGCAATTTCATAAAAATTTTTAAATTTCTAAAATCCGGAGAGATGTCAACTTCGGAAATTGTTAAAGAAAACTTTCGGTTATTTAGTGATAAATCTGCTTCTATGAATGTGTTTTGTAAAAGCTGTTGTATTTTTTTTTGCATCCTCAATTGTGCGACACTTTTTTCTTTCATCTTATTTTGATTATAAATAAAATTGGTATTTAATCAAAAAAAGTATGTCCGGTAATACATTTGGAAAGATATTGAAGGTTACGACTTTTGGTGAAAGTCATGGTGAGAGCATTGGTGCTATTTTAGATGGGTGTCCGCCAAACGTGGAGTTGAACGAGAGTGATATTCAACCATATTTAGATAAAAGAAAACCGGGACAAAATACCAATACAACTCAAAGAAAGGAAAGTGATACTGTTAAGATTTTATCAGGTGTTTTTGAAGATAAGACTACGGGGGCTCCTATTGGGCTACTTATAAATAATGAAAATCAACAATCGAAAGATTATTCATCCATTGCCAATTTGTTCAGGCCTGGACATGCTGACTACACATATTTTAAAAAATATGGTAACAGAGATTATAGGGGCGGGGGTAGGGCGTCTGCACGAGAAACTGCCATGCGGGTTGCTACGGGAGCAATTGCAAGAAAAATAATTCCAGACATAAAGATTACTGCATTTTTAAAACAAATTGGTGATATTCAAATTGAAAATTTTGATGAAAATGAAATAGTAAATAACTCTTATTTTTCACCAGATAAAACCGTTATTGAAAAATGGGATAAACTTATCAATGAAATAAAAGAGGATGGAGATTCTATTGGTGGTATTGTGGAGGTTAGGGCGTCTAATATTCCTGTGGGGTTAGGTGAACCCATTTTTGACAAACTTGATGCGGAGATTGCTAAATCAATGATGTCTATTGGTGGAGTTAAGGGTGTGGAGATAGGTGCTGGGTTTGAATCTGCAAAATTAAGAGGTAGTCAAAATTGTGACCAAATGGAATACAGAGATAATAAGGTTGAATTTTTATCGAATAATGCGGGAGGAATACTCGGTGGTATTTCAACCGGACAAGATATAATTGTTAGAGTTGCCTTTAAACCAACAAGTTCAATAATTGTAGAACAAAAGACTATCACAAAAACTAATGAAAACACAATTATTTCCACAAAAGGTCGTCATGATCCGTGTATCGCAATTCGTGGTGTACCAGTAGTGGAAGCGATGCTTGCATTAGTTTTGGCGGACTATAGTTTATTGAGATAATCTTATTTTACAGTTCACTTGTGACCAAGCCGTCACTGCTTATTTTTAATAATCCGAGCGAGCAACTTTTCCATAAAACAACATCGATATAACCTCTTTTTTCTTTTGTTTCTTGTTCCAATTCGAAAAACATTTTATCACAAAGAATTCTAATTTCTGGTTTTAGGTTGCCATTGTCTATTTTATCAAAATATTTTTTCCCATACAAACCAACTGCCAATCTCTGAATCCAGATATCATATTTTACTAAATTTATCCCCAAATTTCTTGCAAGATGATTTTTTGTAATATTGCCAATGTGCTTTAATTTACCCAAAAAATCCAATTTATCCTCATCAGTTTTTAGAGAATAAAATTCTTTTGTCTTTTCCTCTTTGTTGTGCCAAATATCAATTATCGCATTAATTTTATTTTTGTTGTTAAATATTTTTATTAAGAAATCGTAATCCTTATCAAGGTATTCTCTTATTTTGTCGAAAATACCCTTTGCTGTTTTTTGCCTAAAACCGGATGCCAAAATAACGTAAATAACCTCCTCTGCGAACTCCCTTGGTGAAAAAATTTTAGACACAACCAATCTCTCTTTTATCACCTCAAAAGAATCTTTATCAGATGCTCCACCCATCTCCACGATCCTACCCTCAAGTCGTCTGAAAAGATCCCTATCTATCTTATTGACGAACACAAAACACTATTTTTCTTCCAAAATAAGTCTGATATTTGAAAATGGTTTCAAAATTCTCGAACCCTTTCCTCTACCTCTTGCTGTAAATCTTTTCAAGACAAATGCTTTTCCAATATCAACTCTACTAATAAATAACTTATCAATATCCAAACCGTGATTATTTTCAGCGTTTGCCATAGCAGACTTCAATAATTTTTTTATATCCTTCGCAACTTTCTTTGTAGAAAATGTCAAAACAGCAACCGCCTTACTTACCGGTAACCCTCTGATTGTTCTCGCAACAGCAGCAATTTTGATAGGACTAATCTTGACAGATTTCAAATAAGCATCTGCCGTCTTTTTTGTAACAATGTCTTTATTTCCCATATGACTCCAATTTAATTGAGAATATAAAATTTGCAAATCAAAAAGTCAAAATTTTATCAAAAATTTGATCTTTCTAATTTACAAAACAAAAGTTTTGATTTTATCAAAATCTGATTTTTCTGATTACCTTGAATTATGCAAAAATAATGGTATTTTACCATAAACATGGAAACTATTATTTTGATCTAACAATTTTCTGCCAATTTCCTTACTTCTTCGTCTGTTGTAAGAGCGTCAATAATTTCATCCAAATCGCCCTCATCAGTAATTTTATCAAGTTTATATAGGGTTAAGTTTATTCTATGATCTGTGACTCTTCCCTGTGGATAATTATAAGTTCTAATCTTTTCGCTTCTGTCACCGCTGCCAATTTGTTCTTTTCTATCTCCCGCTCTTTCTTTATTTTTCTTTTCTCTTTCCAAATCATAAAGTCTGGCCCTTAGGACTTTCATTGCCTTTTCCATGTTTTTATGCTGACTTCTCTCATCTTGTTGCTGTACCACAATTCCAGTAGGGATATGTGTAATTCTAACACTACTATCAGTTGTATTAACACATTGACCACCTGGACCGCTGCCTCTAAAAATATCAATTCTTAAGTCTTTATCCTCAATTTTTATATCAATCTCCTCCACTTCTGGAAGTACTGCAACTGTTGCTGCTGATGTATGAACCCGACCCTTGGCCTCTGTCTCAGGTACTCTTTGAACTCTATGACCACCACTCTCATATTTTAATCTTTTAAAAACATTTTGTCCTTTTATGGATATGGTAGTGTCTTTTACGCCACCCAAATCACTGGCATCCATATTCATTATTTCAAACTTCCATCCTTTGTTTTCAGCATATCTTTGATACATTTTGAATAAAACAGCACCAAATAATGCTGCCTCTTCTCCACCAGTGCCCGCTCTAATTTCAAGTATTGCATTCTTTTCGTCTGCCTCATCTTTCGGTAAAAGCATGATCTCAATCTCTCTTTGGATGACTGGCAATTGTTTTTTAAATTCTATGATTTCCTGTTCTGCTATTTCTTTTAATTCTTTGTCTCCGTCTTTCAAAAACTCTTCATTGTCAACAATTCCCTGTTGTATTTTTTTAAACTCGTTTATTTTGGCAACTAATTCTTCCAAGCCAGAATGCTCCTTTGAGTATTTGACAATTTCCTCACCTGATAGACCTTCTTGTTGAAGTTTTTGTCCTAAATCCTCATATTTTTTAACAATATCGTTTAATTTATCTAAAAGAGACACACAATATTCCATAATGCATTATGCCCTATAAACAAATTTTTTTGATTTGTGTAACTACTAATATCTGAAAAATGTATAAAATGATTTTCAAAAACATTATCGTATTTTTTTCTTAAAAAAATCCCTCAAATTATAATTAAATTCTGCTCCAAATATGAATATTATACTCATAATAAAGAAGTATAAAAGTGAGACTATTACACCAGCAAAACTCCCATAAACGCTATTATATTTTGCAAACTTGTACAAATAAAAAGAAAAAACCCTGCCACTTACGATCCATCCAACAACAACTAATAAGTTTCCGTAAACGAGTTCTTTCAATTTCATTTTTCTTTTGGAAGACATTGTGTAGAAAATAAATTCCACAAACACAAATAAAAATAAAGACAATAGGACAGATCTTGCAAAAGAAATGTCGTAATCTATGCGTAAAAAAGCAAAAAATTTAGGAATGACGACATTAAATACAATTATTGTAAATATAAAAAATAACATGACTAGAAACTGTATAATACTTAAGGTTCGTCCTTTGAGGTAAGTCTGTGTTTTTCTGATTCTGTATGCTTTGTCTAAAATTCCTTTAATCGCCTGTACTATTGATGAAGCGGACCATAATAAAGTCAAAGTTGCTAATGATAAAATGTTTACTGGCGTGTGCATTATGTTGTCTATAACTGGAAATATTGAGTTTGAAACATCGGTGGGTAAACTATCTTTTAAGGTATTTAAAAAGTAAATTCCAAACTCACTATGTCCCCACCATCCAACAATAGATGTGAAAAATATAACAAAAGGAAAAAAAGCAAGCAAAAGAGAAAATGACAAATAGCCGGCATTTTCAATACCGCCGTGTATATTAAAGGTAAAGATAGTTTTGTAGATAACTTTCCATAACTTTACAAGAAATCGTTTGTGTTTGAATCTCATATTCACTTATTTAAATAAAGTGTATAATCTGGAAAAAATCAAATATTATTTTGATGATATCAATCAAGAGTAAATATTAAAATATAGAATAATTGTTACACATATAAGTATATAATCTCATTATATTTGTGCTTTTGGAACAATAGAAAACCTGAGATCTATCAACTATCTTACAAATAGTTTCAAAACTTACTTTTACATCACTTGATAAACTTTTATATAAACTCTCACGATTAACATTAATCTGTTTTGCTATTTTTTATTCATACTTATTACTCTTGCTACATCATTTAAAGTAGCTATAAGTGATTTGGGGTTGTTTTCTTCTATTGCTGCTTCCAAATAACCTGAAATGTATTTTTCGGTTTTTTTGTTGTCTATTTCTTATCTATTCCCTGTTCACAAAAATAAATTTGGTGCTTGACTAGATGTTAACCTTGACTTAGTCAGTTTTAAAATCATCTTTTCAAATTCCTTTTTTATTTAGTTTTCTGTTGTTGTATCTATCGTTCTATTATACTCTCTTTTTAGTATGAATCTCTTCTTAGTATTTTTTTGCATTTTTTGTTTTATATTATTAAGAAAAAAAACATAAATTTTAACTGTAATCATATGCTAAGTCAAAAAAGAAGAGAGAGAGAGAGAGAGAGAGAGAGAGAGTGAGAGAGAGAGAGAGAGAGAGAGAGAGAGAGAGAGGAAACAATTTCAATTTATTTTGCTACATGTACAGATTTTATTGATTTAACTGCAGTTTCCATTTGTAGTATTTTATCAAATACAAAATCATTTGTAAACTTTTATATCCTTGAAACAGACCTATCCGAACATGATAAAAAACAATTAAATCTTTTTAAAGATAAATTTAACAACTTTGAGATAGAATTTATACAAGTATCTTTGTCTTGTTTTGATGGTTGTGATACTTGGCGCGGCGATTTTCTGGATTGTTGGGCGAGATTTTTATTTATGGATCTAAAACCATCTATTAAAAAAGCAATTTATTTGGATAACGATGTTATTGCGCTTGGAGATGTTAAAGAACTTTACAATGAAGATTTGGAGGATAAAACAGTAGGAGCAATTTGTGACATTCAAAATGAGTATAGAATTAAAGAGAATGATTCAATTGGTATAAAAAATAATCATATATATATGGGAAGCGGTGTTTTATTAATAAATTGTGATAAATGGAGGGAGCAGAATTTGACAGAAAAAATAATTAACATAGGAAAAGAAAAAAGATTATTTTATCCAGACCAAGATGCGTTAAATATATTATTTAATGATAATAGATACAAACTTTTGGATGTGAAATATTGTTTTATAAACGAACGATATGGTTTTAGTTATAAATTTGTTTCGAATTTACATAACTTAAAAATAGATTTGGAATATAATTTAAAACATATCGTCCTTATGCATTTTGCTGGTAGTAAGCCCTGGAAAGAGTATTTTTATAAAGATTTAAATAAAGATAAATCTGTACGATTTTTTAATGATTTTTGGTATTATGCAGGAATGACACCATTTTTAAATGCTTTAATGGCAAAATATATCTATCACATTAATATCTCCAATACTAACACCAATACTAACAGTATTCATAACACCCTTTCTTCCATTCTAGTAAAAAAAACAGAGAAAAGCATAAAATTATTTAATTTAATACCGGTTTTAAAATATAAAATTCGTCCAAATTGCACCAGAATCCTATTATTTGGGTTTGTGCCATTATTTAAAATAAAAGAAAAATAATTCTTTTCTCTCTTTTCTCTTTTTCTTTTTAAATATATGGAAAAATGAGAAAAATATTTTTGCTTTTTTAAAAAAAACTATTCATATTTAAATTGTTTAATAGATCTGGTGCGTAAATATTTTTGGTGCTTGACTAGAACATAAATTTTATAAAATTATATCCTAAGAAGGATATATATATGATAAAAACATAGTCGTTTAACTGATTATCAAATAAGA
>JAIRSX010000010.1 GCA_031255235.1 Rickettsiales bacterium | reverse complement strand
AAACAAAACCCCCCCCCCCCCCATCCACTATTCCAACATCCTCATCACTAATTTCGTTAAAAAAAACTAGATTTTGTCCAAAATAAGAGAATAAGCCATTTTCCTTATAATTCTTAAGAGTTCTAATCAAAGTATTATGGCTTTTCCAACTTAAAATTCCAAAGGAAATGTTGTCAAACATTATTTATTATCTTTTAACCCAAGTTTTTCGATCAAAGCGAAAAATCTATCAGGTTCTGTTCTTTTTAGATATGCCAGAAGTTTATTTCGTCTTGAAACTAAAATCAAAAGACCACGTCTTGTGGTAAAGTCTTTTTTGTGAACTTTAACATGCTCTGTGATTTGTTTAATTCTACTTGTAAGAATCGCAACTTGAACCTCTGCTGAACCAGTATCATTCTCTGACCTAGCAAATTCTTTTATAACATCTTTTTTCATTTTGAGTAATTAAATTATTAACAAATGCCATCTCAAAAAACAGCAATTTCATTGTATGATAGAGATAAATAAAAAGCAAAAGATTTTATAAAATAGGGGACTGAATAATAAAAGTTGATTGTGGTTATAGTGAATATACAAATAACATTATTAGTATAAAACATATAAAGGAGGATGAAAAGGAAGAAATATGTATTTTGCTTGAAAAAAGAAAGAAAAGAAAAAATAACTTTTACTAGCCAACCCCTAAAATAGGAACAATCGATACTTCTGTCTAATCAATTATCACTGTTTGACTAACTATTATTAACTTTTCCCTAAAAAGTAATTACAATTTCGACTACAATAAGGGAAGTTTAGATTGTTTTATACTGTTTGGAGATACGACAATACAAATAAGAAAAGTACTTTTTATTTGCCTTCACTTAAAAGTATATGGCATTATTTTATTTTTATAAAATAATGTCTCTTTTTGCCAATACTCAATTTGAATTCCTTTAGATCCAGAACTAAATTGGCATCGGCGACCTTTACGTTATCAATCTTAACACTACCACCCTGTATCTCTCTTCTTGCCGCCCCATTACTTTCAACTAATTTTAAATTTGATAGCAATTTGACGATAGTGTCCCCATGCGACAGATCATATTCTAAAATTGGCAAAGCATCAATGGATTTATTCTCAAAAATGTCTATCGCTTGTTGTGATGCTTTATTTGCCTCATCATCTCCTCTGCACATTTTAGTTGCCTCAAATGCAAGTATCTTTTTTGCTTCATTTGGATCACCCAATACAATTCTATCAATTTCATTTAATCCAAAATCTGTATAGACTAACAAAAATTTTCTTATATCTTTATCGTTAATATTTCTGAAATATTGATAATAATCAAAAGAACTCAATTTATCTTCATTAATCCACACAGCATTTCCTGCTGATTTGCCAATTTTTTTGCCACCAGCATCGGTTAACAATGGAGTTGATAAACCATAAATTTCTTGTTTTGACTCATTATTTATGAATTGCATCCGTCTTGTTAAATCAACACCGGCAACAACATTACCCCATTGGTCTGCCCCACAAAGTTGTAGTGTACAATTATACTTTTTATGTAAATGAAAAAAATCATTCGCCTGCATTACCATATAATTAAATTCCAAAAAAGACATATGTTCCTCTTTTTCAAGTCGTATTTTCACACTCTCCATACTTAACATTCTATTTATGGATATATGGGGACCAATATCTCTCAACAAATCAATCCAATTGATATCTTTAGTCCATTCGTAATTGTCAACAAAGATCGCATCAGTCTCACCGTGTCCAAATTTCAAAAACTTTGCTATTGATTTTTCAATACCGTTTCTATTGGAGTTTAACAATTCTTTTGTAAGCATTGGTCTTGATGTATCTCTACCAGACGGATCACCAATCATACCAGTCGCACCACCCGTAAGTAAAATTGGTTTATTGCCGCATTTTTGGAAAAGTCGCATTATCATCAAGGAAAACAGATGACCAACATGTAGAGAATCAGCAGTTGGATCAGTACCCCAATAGGCAACAACCGGCTTTCCACTACATAATTGTTTATCTAATTCTTCGTAATTAGTACATTGAAACAAAAATCCTCTTGCTTCTGCCTCTTGTAAAAATTCAGATTTAAAAGTTGTCATATTGAAGTTTTCTTTTAAAATTTCTCTAAAATATAACAAATAAAAATACAATATTTTTTGTTTTTTATTAAAAAATAAGATATAAATCTGCATAAGTTATGAACCTTTTAAAGAATTCTGTTGAGTTTGATGATAATAAATGTGTAAAGTGTACCAGATGTATAACAAGATGCAAAGCGAACAGTGTTGGATGTTTAGAGATAAGTCTTGATGAAAATGGCAAAAAACATCTTACCAAAAATGAAAAAAGTTGTTTAGGTTGTGGTCAATGCACCATTATGTGTCCTATTAATGCTATTAGAGAACAATCGAATTTAGATGAATTGAGACAAATTTTACAAGACAAGACAAAAGTTAAAATAGTTCAATGCGCTCCTGCAATCAGAACAATTATACCAGAAAAAAAAGCAAATACCTTGCTTAGATTGCTTGGTTTTGATAAAGTTTTTGATGTAAATTTTGGTGCTGATATTACCACAATGGTAGAAGCAGAGGAATTAGTCGAACGAATAAAAAATAATGGGACTTTACCTATGTTTACCTCTTGTTGTCCCTCATGGGTTGAATATTGCTTAGTTTATCACCCAGAGTTCAAAGAACACTTGACTACTGCCAGAAGTCCAAATCTGCACGCTGGTCTTGCCTATAAAACTTGGTGGGCAGAAAGAGAAAATATTGACACTAATAATATTATTGTTGTTTCAGTTATGCCATGTACTGCTAAAAAAGATGAAATTAAAAGGGAAACTGCTAAATTAAATGGTAAACAAATTATTGATATTGGTATTACTGTTAGGGAGTTATTACAATTATCCAAAGAAAAAAATATAGTCATTGATGATTTAGATGAAACAGATGCTGATACACTTGGAGAGTATACAGGTGCCGCCGTCATCTATGGAGCAAGCGGCGGTGTTATGGAATCAGCTTTGCGAACTGGCTATTATATGATGACAAATGAAAATTTAGCAGATATTGAATTAAAGCAAGTTCGTCCAGAAGACGGATTTAAAACTGCAGAAATTGACATCAAAGGACAAAAAATAAAAATTGCAGTAGTACAGACTATACAGAATTTTGAAAAACTCTTACCAAATCTAAAAGATTATCATTATGTTGAAATTATGAACTGCATTGGTGGTTGTTTGGGAGGAGGTGGAATGCCAGTTTTACCAATCAAACCATCCGACCAAGTTGCTGAGTATTCAAGACGAAGAGAAATTTTATTTGATTTAGATAAAAATAAAACAAAAAGGAAAGCACACGAAAATGAATACGTTAATGAATATTTTAAATGGATTGATAGCAAAAACGATAAACATTTTGAACATATTTGTAAGCATAATGACTGGAAATTAAATTTGACTTGAAATTGTTGTATTATAATAA
>JAIRSX010000033.1 GCA_031255235.1 Rickettsiales bacterium | reverse complement strand
TTTAGACTTTTAACAGAATCATATTTTGACATAGCAATATGTAGTGGTTATTGTTTTTAACAAAACAATAACCACTACATATTGTAAAGTAAAAAAATATTTACGCACCAGGTCTATTGAATATGTTTATCCTGTTCTTATAACATAATCCCCTAGAAGTTTTCAATGCCATTTACATGATTTTCTAGTCAAGGTGAACATCTAGTCAAGCACCTAATTATTTTTATAAAGTCAATTAAATTTTACTCAAAACAAAAAGAGAATTTTTTACATATGTTAAAGTGTAATTGTTACACATATAAGTGTATAATTTTGTTATACTTGTGCTTTTGGAACAATAGAAAACCTGAGATCTATCAACTATCTTATAAATAGTTTCAAAACTTACTTTTACATCACTTGATAAACTTTTATATAAACTCTTACGATTAACATTAATCTGTTTTGCTATTTTTTATTCATACTTATTACTCTTGCTACATCATTTAAAGAAATCCTGTCTGTTTTACTAATATATAAGATATATTTATAAAATGAATTGGAAATAAAAAACCGCAAAAATTTAACGAATAAATCCACTTTTCTTTCCTTAGTATATCATTCATTTTTTTGACTTTATTATTTTTCTCTATAAAAAAAATTAGTGGGTTGGGGGTCTTCATTTTGGCTTGTTATTTTTTTGGAGTGATATAAGTTGGACATTGATTTTGCGTTGATTGTTAGGTCGCTACCTTTTTTGTTTAGAGGATTAGGAATGACCTTAAAGTTGAGCGTTTTGACTCTTCTTATTGGATCTATAGTTGGTTTTATTGGTGGTCTTTGTTGCCTTTCGAAGCATAAATTTGCCAAAGTGTTAGCAAATTGCTATTCGGATTTTTTTCGTGGTACACCTTCGATTGTTCAGTTGTTCGTTATCTATTTTGCTATACCTTCGATACTAAATTTTGATATTGAACCATTTTTTGCTTGTTTAATTTCGTTTTCTTTGAATACAGGTGCTTATGTTACAGAAATAGTTAGGGGTGGTATAGAATCGATTGATAAAGGGCAAACGGAAGCCGGGAAATGTCTTGGGCTTAGTAGCTCTCAGATCATGTGGCATATAATTTTTCCACAGGCAATTAAGAGAATTTTACCCGCATTAGGAAATGAATTTATTGCTACAATCAAGGAAACTTCAATCGTTGGAACGATTGGCTTAAAGGAACTCACAAGGGAGGGGCAACTTATTATTGCTAGTACATATGCTACTTTTGAAATATGGGCGACAGTTGCCTTATTTTATCTTGTTTTGATAGTTGTTTTGACTAAGATATTAGATTTTTTTGAAAGGAGACTAAATGATTAAGATTGAGAATCTTGTTAAGAATTTTAATATAGTGGATGCTGGTAAGAAAAAGGTTTTACAGGTTTTGAATAACATAAATTTGGAAATAAAAAAGGGTGAAGTTGTTGTTATTATTGGTCCATCTGGTAGTGGTAAATCTACTTTATTGAGATGTATAAATCATTTGGAAAATGTTACTTCTGGTAGAATACTTATTGAAAACAAAGAACTTACAGATAAGACTATTCAAGTTGCAAGGAGAGATATTGGTATGGTTTTTCAACATTTTAATCTTTTTCCGCATTTAGATGTTTTACAAAATATAATGTTATCTCCAATTAAAGTTAGAAAAATGACAAGATTTGGAGCAAGAAGAGTGGCGGGGCATTATTTGAAGGAAGTTGGGTTATTGGAAAAGGGATATGCTTATCCAAGAGATTTGTCCGGTGGCCAAAAGCAAAGGGTTGCCATTGCAAGGGCATTGGCTATGAAACCAAAAATTATGCTTTTCGATGAGCCAACATCTGCTCTTGATCCGGAAATGGTGAAAGAAGTTTTAGATGTTATAAAAAAGCTTGCTTTTGATGGTATGACAATGGTGGTTGTTACTCATGAAATGGGGTTTGCAAAAGAAGTTGGCGATAGGCTTATCTTTATGGATAAGGGACAAATAGTAGAAGAGGGCGATCCAGAAGAGGTGTTTAAAAATCCAAAAAATGAAAGGACTAAATTATTCTTTTCAAAAGTTTTGTAAGTACTTCAGTTTATGTGTATATTATTAATGTGCTGAAGCTTTTTATTTTCTTTTGTTTTTTAGTATCTTCGAATTCTATTGGGGCAGCAGCAGAAGAGGGAGTTGTCGATAATCCTGTTTTATCTATTGATAGACCGGATCCTGTACAAATACAGGAAAACAATAAAGGCGAAACCGTTATAGGTACAAGTAAAACTTTAGAAAGAAATCTTATTTACTCAAAAGATATTATCAAAAACGATAGTGATATTGTTATAACTAAAGGCGCTTGGAATGTTGATGATTCAAAGGTAATAGAGGGTTTTACTACGAAGAAAATAACCGTTTCAAAAGAAGTCAGAAAAACAGATAATGATGTTGTTTCACATAAGAATAGGGCTTATATTGCTTTACAACAAAGACATTATGAAATTGCAGTTTATTATTACAAAGAAATATTAAAAAATAATAAAAATGATGTTTATGCTAAATTGGGGCTTGCCACTGCTTATCAATAAATGGGAGAATACGATCAATCAAAAACATAGTATGTGGAATACTTAATAGATTATAAAACAAAAAAGAAAGTTCTATTAAGAATCATAT
>JAIRSX010000005.1 GCA_031255235.1 Rickettsiales bacterium | reverse complement strand
ATAACACCTATACAAATAACCTAGTTCCTATAAAACATTTAAGAATAATAGAAAATAATGAAATAGACGAGGATGTGGCATGAAAAAAAATAAAAAGCAAGAATTATAAGGCAATCCCCAATATCGGAATTGAACAGCAATTTCCATTTTTTCCCCTCTTTTTAAACAACATCTACCTCTCCTCCTCTATTCTCTAGATTTACACAAAAATTGTGTTGCTATAAAGTTATTAGGAAAGAAATTAATATTTGTATAATACTTTTTATTATCATATAATCACTGATATGGATAGTTCAATTGTAATCGTTGCTTCGGTATCAATAATAACAGCTGGTTTTTTGGTTGTGTTTGGTAGTATTTTTGTGGCAATGTCTGAAGCAAATGCCATAAGAGAAGCAATTAAATCTATTGCGATTCAACCGGACGAATCTGCTAATATTTCTAAAACATTATTTATTTCATTGGCAATGGTTGAATCATCAGCAATTTATTGTCTTGTTGTTTCCCTTGTCTTGGTTTTTGCAAATCCTTTTTGGAGTTATTTAATAAGTAAATAATATGGAATTATATACTTTAATAGCACAGATTGTAAATTTTGTAATTTTTTCTTTTATTTTGTTTATGCTTCTATACAAGCCCTTTGTGAATATTTTAGACAAAAGAAATAAAGACTTAGAGGAAAAATTTAAAGAAGGGGAGGAAAAGGTTTTAATGGCTGAAAAGAGCAAGGAGGAATACTATGATAAAATCAAAAATGTGGAGAAAGAAATTGAGGAGCTTAAGGAAAAATCATTAGCGGAAACTCTAAAATACAAAGAGGAAGAAATTGAAAAAATAAATTTAGAAATTGAAGAAATAAGAGATAGGGCCATCAGTAGCATTGCAGAAAATAAACAACACTTGGTTGATAATTTTAATAAAAATTTTGGGGGGGTGTTTCAGGATTATGTTAATGGCATCTTGAGATCTCTATCTAATACTACTTTAAAGGAACAGGCAATAAACGTTTTTATTGATAAGATAAGTGCAAATAATAAGATTAAGGATTTTGATTGTTTTGATATTGCATCTAACTTTGAATTAGATGATTGTGATAAACAGAAAATAAAAAGCGCATTTGGCGAAGATGTAAATGTTTCTTACTCTAAAGTAGATGATATATATTTGGGCTTTGAATTAAAGACTAAAGGATTAGTTTTTTCGTGGAATTCAAAAGAAATAACAGACGAATTTATAAAAAAAATTACTAATTTATAATTTCCTATTTAGTATATGGTATTATGAAAGGTCTTTTGATTTTGTTGATGTTGTCTTCATGCGTGGAATCTGTTGTAATAGGAACTATTGTCACTGGAACCGCTATAACTCAGACTAAAAAAGAGTTATCCGATAGAAAATATGATGACAGTATAAAGAAAACTTTACTAAATTCTTTTGAATTAGAAAATGAAGGTAGACACTATAAAAATATTAATGTAAATGTTTTTGATGGCAGAATTATGCTCACAGGTTATGTGGCTGAAGAGAAATATAAAAAATTAGCAGTCAAAAAGGCAAGTATTATAAAACTCGGTAACGAAATAATAGATGAAGTTATTGTCGTTCCTACTTATAGTAGTCATTCTTTTTTTAATAATGATAATTACTTATCCGGTTTAGTGTGGACCAAACTTAAACTCTTGAAAGAGGTCGATTCTATAAATTACGATTATAATATCGTTGGTGGTGTTGTCTACGTGATAGGTATTGCAAAAAGTCAGAAAGAGTTGGTTAGCGTTACAAATGCTGTCGCCACAATCAATGGTGTAAACAGGGTTGTTAGTTACATCAAAATAAAATAATTTGATTTGAATTGGTTAAGAGTTACCATACTTGGTATGTTTGGTAATAAAAAAAGGAAAAGTAAGTATAGACTATTGTGGTGTATAATATTTATTGTTTTTATTATTTTTTTATACAAAAAAGTGGAAATAAAATGGGGAAACTTTATGGGAAAAAAGACAGATCTTGGTGAAATGCCTACTTGGAATTTAAGTGATTTATATAAATCGGTGAATGATAAACAAATTGATATTGATCTACAGGATTTAGCCAGAAGGATTGCAAATTTTTCTTCATATAAGAATGATATTGATAATTTGGATGCAAATAAGTTATATAAGGCGTTGGAGGAATACGAAAACATACAAGAACTTCAATCCAAGTTGGGTAGTTTTGCTTATTTGAAGTATGCAGAAGATTTATCAAAAGATGAAAATGTCAAGTTTTATCAAAAAATCACAGAGGAGTTGACAAAACTTTCTTCCAACTTGATATTTTTTGATTTAGAAGTGAATAAATTGGATCAATCTAAATTGGATAGATATTACAGAGAGTCTAAGAGTTTAGCGGTTTACAAACAGGTTATAACTGATATGCGAACAATGAAACCGCATCAATTAAATGAACAGTTGGAAAAGTTATTTTTGGAAAAGTCTATTAGCGGTAGAAATGCCTGGAGTCGTCTCTTCGATGAGACCATTGACAATATGGTCTTTGAATATAAAGGTAAAAAATACAACGAATCTCAAATGTTAGAGATGATGAGTGGTAAAGATGCAGATATTAGAAAAGAAACTTCAAAAATATTTGGTGAGACATTGGGAAAAAATGCCAAACTTTTTGCTTACATAACAAATACACTCGCTAAAGATAAAGAGACAAACGACACTTGGCACAAATTTAAAACTCCTATTTCTTCAAGAAATTTAAGCAATTTGATAGAAGATGATGTGGTTGAAAAGTTAAGAGAAACAGTCAAATCAAATTACAAGGATACGGCACACAGATATTACAAATGGAAAGCAAAACAATTCGGAGTTAAAAAACTTCATTATAGTGATAGGAATGCTCCGCTTCCTTTTGCTGATGATACAGTTTACAAATGGGAAGATGCCGTTAAAATTGTTAGAGAGGCCTACGAGGATTTTTCTCCTGAGATGCTTGCCATAGGTGATGAATTTTTCAATAATAATTGGATCGATGTTCCAACAAAACAAGGTAAAAGAGGAGGTGCTTTTATGTCGCCGACAACCCCAAAAGTTCATCCATATATTTTATTAAATTATACAGGTAGAACCAGAGACGTTATGACGTTAGCACATGAGTTGGGACATGGTATACACCAAAATCTGGCAGATAAAAATGGCTTTTTTATGTCTCAAACACCTTTAACTTTAGCAGAAACTGCAAGCGTTTTTGGAGAGCAACTTACTTTTAGAAAGTTGTTGAAAAATGCTACTGGCAAAAATAAAAAAGCAATTTTGGCAAGTAAAATTGAAGATATGTTAAATACAGTCGTTAGACAGATAGCATTTTTAGAATTTGAGACAAAAGTTCACAACGAGCGAAGAAATGGTGAGTTATCCCTCGATAGAATTAATGAAATTTGGATGGATGTCCAAAAGGAAAGTTTAGGGGAAAATAATTTTATTTGGGATGATGAATATAAATATTATTGGACTTATATACCACATTTTATACACTCTCCTTTTTATGTTTATAGTTATGCTTTTGGTGATTGCCTTGTTAATTCACTATATGGAATTTACCAAATAAATCCGAGTAATTTCAAAGATAAATACATAGATTTATTGAGTGCTGGTAGTTCAAAAAGATATACCGAGCTATTAAAACCGTTTGGATTAAACCCAAAAGATAGCGATTTCTGGCAGAAAGGAGTTGATGTCTTGATTAGAATGATTAGTGAATTAGAAAATATGGAATAGATTTTGTCTATTCCTTTCACTCCCCGTTGACAGCAATTTGAAGGAAAAATAATTTTGTATCTTTTGTAATATTTGTATTTAATGAAGTGGGAGATTTATTTTGTGGAACGAAATATCGTGTTATTCATTTTTTTATTTATCTTGGTGGGATGCTCTCAAGTTCCCAGCGATATTGTGTATAAAGATAGTGGAAAGTTTTTTGATAACTATATAGAAAGTCCTGATGGAAAAATAGCAAGAAATTTGAGGGGAAGTGTAACTACTGACAATAGTGGAAACATCATTAAAAAAGAAGAAATGGAAAGAGTTAGATCTGAACATATAGTCCAAAATGGAGAGAGTTTATGGACGATTGCAAGAAAATACAATATGAGTGTTCCCGATTTAATAGGGTTAAATAACCTTAAAAAACCTTACATAATTAAACCAAAAGACAGACTATTGATTAGCTCTATTAATGCCCCAAAAAAGGAAACAACTTCTAAAATTGATTTTTATGTTGTGAAAAGTGGTGACGTTTTATCAAAAATAGCAGAAAAATTTAATATGAGTACTGTTGAACTCGCTGAGTTGAATGATCTGAAAAGACCATATAAAATATATGTTGGTAAAAGACTGAAAATTAGGAATAATACTAATACAAACCTCGCTGAAAACAGAACACAAACAAAGGAGACAAAAAAAGAAGTAAGAAAAGAAGATGCAACTGGGAAAAAGAACAGTTTCGTTTATCCTTTAAAAGGCAACATTGTGTCTGCTTTTGGCAGTAAAAATAACGGATTATATAATGATGGTATAAACATTGAAGCAAAAAGAGGAACAAATTTTGTTGCAGCGGAGGAAGGTGTTGTTGCTTATGTTGGTAATGAACTGAGAGGATACGGAACTATAATTTTAATCAAACATAAAGATAATTGGATTTCTGTATATGCACATATTGACAGTGTCAAAGTTTCTCGAGGAGATAAAGTTAAAAAAGGACAAATCATAGGAACAGTTGGTGCTACTGGCAATGTTAAGACTCCTCAATTATATTTCAGTTTAAGAAATGGTAGAGAAGCAATAGATCCACAAAAATATTTGAAATAATCCAATTACTCATTCCAAAATTTGACTATTGTAATATAAATTTAAAAGTAATAACGACAACATCTCTTGGCGGCATTATTTTCGCTATTGTTTTAAAATTTATTTTAACTTTAGGTAATTTTTGCTACTAATAATCGGTTTTCCTGTTTCTTTTTCTATTTTCTTACGTGTCTCACCTGCTATTTTTCCTGCTGTTATTACGTCTCTTTGTAGATTAAAACTTCCTTTTGTATTTTTTCTTTGTGTATTTCTTTCGCTGTAACTTCACTTAAATTAGTTAAAGCAATTTCCATATTTGTCATATGATCTCGTAAATTTTCTCTCCTTAATCCCTTTATTTGTTTGTGTTCTTGTGGTTTTAAGCCGAATGCTGCTTGGGACATTAAAGAAGTGAATAACTCATAATCTTTACTAGTCGCTCCTCTATCTTTCCATTCATTAGTTAATTCCTTTCTGGTAATTATTGATTGAACCCGCTATTTTATCCACTCATTATCATAACCCTTTTTTCTATAATGTTCCATCATTCTTTGTTGTGCTATTTCTGGGTTTTCAATCTCCTGCAATCTTTCATATCCAACCTTCGCTAACCACTGCTTAAATGGCTCTGCTTTAGGAGATGGTATGCTTTGTATAATTCTAAACATTGTTTCAATGTTAGCACAATCAGTTTTATATGTTTTACCATCACTTGCTAATAATTTCAGTTCGTGACAATTTGTCACGACCTCGTTTGCCCCTTCTAAAATCAACCTTTCCTTTAACTTTCTCCAATAGGCACCCTTATCAGTTGCTTTACTTTCCACTAAAATATTAACCACATCCACAACAGAAAAAACCACTCTCCTTTATATTCCATTCTCCTAACTTTTTTGTCCCCGAAAATAATTATATCAGTCATATCAGTTAGTATTGTAAGAACACTTTATTGTTTTAAGCAAATATTTAAATTTAGTGTTTGAATAGATAATTATTAAATACAAAATTGGATGTAAAGACAAATTAATTTTGCGTAAGCAGATTAATTTAAAAAAATTGCAAAAAAAAAAAAAACAAATATCAGTTCTACTATTAAATGTTAACTATTTTAAATGAATAAATTTTTAATAAATGTTGCTGCATTGCTTATACCAAAGAAAAAAAATAGACATCATTTTAGAGAAAAATATAAAAATTTAGATTTATTTACTCTATTATATTCAAGACACTCAAAAGTTATAGGACAAACAGATAAAAAAATAAACGATAACCAAACCAGAATAAATTTCAATAT
>JAIRSX010000126.1 GCA_031255235.1 Rickettsiales bacterium | reverse complement strand
TAAAAAAATTAATGTAAAATTTACATTTATTGGCAGAAATAGGAGTACTTCTATTTTTGATGACTTAAGTGTTTTTGAACGATACGATGCTGATTTTGTTAGATTTCTTGGGGATGTTAGTTACGAAAAAATGTATTCTTTATTAGAAGAATCTGATTATTTGATTACTACTCTCAATCCGATACAACATAAAAAGTATTTGGAATCCGTTGTAACTGGAAATTTAGGTTTGACATATGGATTTCAAAAACCAATGCTAATTCAGAAGGAATTCGCAAAACATTATGATATTGCAGATAAAGCAATAGTTTATGAAGATGAGAGGGATCTACATGAAGCAATTTTAAGAGCAATCAATTTGAGTGATAGTGAATATAAGGAGATTCAAAACAAACTTGAAACAAGCAAAGATAAATTATTTGGACAAAGTTTAAATAACTTAAAAGAGGTCTTAGATAGAATCATAATATAGACATTTTTTTAGCCTTATCTATCACAAACCCCTTTTAATCGTCCTCCGTATCTATGATTAGAGAAACAACAAGTAACAATGCTAACGATTTTTTAAACAATAAAGAGAAAAAGGGAAAGACTGTATTTACATCAATAACATATGAATACAGTCCCTTTGCATCTTTTAAAAATAAGCAAAAACAAAAGAGTAACTTAAATTCTATTCCTTGGCTGCAATATAAATAATCCTCTCCCTCCCCTCTATTTCATATTTTAATTATTTCCTTGTGGTACATCTTTATAACTAACTTTAGGTTTATTATTCCTTTTATCTATACCAAGATATTTAACATTTATCGTCTCTCCTTCTTTGATTATATCGGTAATATTTTTAACTCTATGGTTTGCAAGTTCACTAATATGTAAAAAGAAATCACCACTCCCTTCAATAGCTATAAATGCCCCAGATACTATAATTTTGGCAACCTTACCACTATAAATCTCACCTTCTTTTAATTGTTGTCTTCTTTCAGCACTACCGCCGCTACCACCAATGATTTTTTCAATCATTTCCTTTGCCCTTAAAGAATTTTCAATATCGTTAGACAAAATCTTTATACTACCATCATCTTCTATATCAATAGAAGTATCAGTTTTTGCTATAATGTCTTTAATAACAACACCCTGCTTCCCAATAACTTCTTTAATCTTATCGGAATCAATTTTCATCTTTAAAATTCTCGGAGCGGTTGGTGAAACCTCCTTTCTACTTTCTGTAATCGCCTTTGCCATTTCATTCAAAATATGTAACCGCCCTGCCCTCGCCTGCTCCAATGCTTTTGTCATAATTTCCAATGTGACACCTTTACATTTAATATCCATTTGTAAAGCATTTATCCCATCCTCTGGTCCAGCAACCTTAAAATCCATATCTCCTAAATGATCCTCATCACCCATAATATCAGTCAAAACAACAAACCCATCAGACTCTTTTATAAGACCCATTGCGACACCACCAACCGGTGATTTCATTGGAATTCCTGCCGCCATAAGTGCCATTGATGACCCACAAACAGATGCCATTGAACTTGACCCATTACTCTCACAAATCTCACTAACAATCCTAACGGTATACTCATGTTTGTCCATTTCAATACAACCGTTTATTGCTTTCCATGCAAGCTTACCATGCCCAATTTCTCGCCTACCAGGTGCACCCAATCGACCAGTTTCACCAGTTGCATATGGTGGAAAATTATAATGTAAAGTAAACCTTTGAGATTTTGTAGGTTCACTTATTACATCAATTTCTTGTTCATCAATTGTGGAACCAAGAGTAGCAACAACCAATGCCTGTGTTTCTCCCCTTGTAAATAAAGCACTTCCATGAACTATTGGCAAAACATCAACTTCTGCCGTAATAGGACGAACTTGATCCACTTTCCTTCCATCAATTCTTCGTCCCTCTTTCAAAATCATTGTCCTAACAATATCCTTTTCAATATGTTTCAAAATATTATCAACACGATTAGATAAAACTTCATCACCGCTTTCACCAACAAATTTTTCTCTAACTTTTTCGGTAACTACTCCCAACTTTGCTTCTCTCTCCTGTTTTTTAGTGGTATTAAAAGCATCCTTTAAATCAGCCTCCGCTAATTTTCTGATATCATCTTTAAGTTCGGTTAAATCAATTTCAGTCGGAATAATTTTCTCTGTTTTAACGGACAAAGCAAATTCTCTAATAAAATCCACAATTTTACCAACCTCACTATGACCAAAAGCAAGAGCATCCAGCATCTCTTTTTCAGTAAGCTCCTTTGCTTCACTCTCAACCATTAAAATGGAATCTTTTGTTCCAGCAACCATCAAATCCAATTTACCATCATCCTCAAAAGGTTTTTGTGTATTCAACTCATATTTGCCATTTCTATATCTAACCTTTGCACAGGCAATAATATCCTCAAGTGAAATCGGAGCTGGAGATATTGCCAAAGCAGCACTTGCACCTATCATTGCAGCAACATCAGGATAATTTTGTTTATCAAACGATAACATAGTACAAAAAATATTCGTCTCGTTTCTATAATTATCTGGAAATAGAGGTCTTATAGGTCGATCAATGGTTCTCGCAATCAAAGTTTCAACATCACTCGGTTTTGTTTCCCTTTTTACAAAACCACCAGGAATCTTCCCACCAGCATAAAACTTTTCCACATAACTAACAGTAAGGGGAACAAAATCAATTCCCGCTGTTTCTTTTTTTGCAATGGTAACATTACACATTAAAGTCGTATCACCATACCTAACAATAACACTACTTGCCTGTCTTCCAATATGTCCAGTCTCAAGACTCAAAACACTATCGCCCAACCTTATCTCTTTTTTTACTATATCAAACACTTAATAATTTACCTTATATACTTCTACAAGAATAACTACATTTTATTTTAAAAACAAAAAAATGGTACACCTAAAACAACCTCACCACCAACTATCTTCTTTTTGGTTTTGTATTTGAGTATTGTTTCAAGACCACCCTCTTTAAATTTTTCAAAAATATCTTCTTTTTTAATTTTAATATTTTGTTCTTCTTGCTAGCACTAAACAAAACCCTTTTCTCAAAACCATTAATCTTTTTTGAAAGTAAAAGCTGTTTTAATTCCTCTTTTGTCTTAATCAAGATTCTCTTGGGAACATAACAAGTGACACTATTTTTCGCAAATGTATCCAGAATCTCGTTGCTAATATTTTTGATGTTTTTAAACGTGTTTAATAAGTTATCACTTTTATAATCAAAATTATCCAATTGAACTTTTTTGCATACCTTTTTTTTAAAAAAAATAACTTTATTATTCATAGGTACTTTATTTTCCTTAATTTTTCAACGAGTAGATAGTCTAATTCCTTCGCATTTTCAAATAAAAATTTTTGTTCCTCGTTTATTGCATTTTTTTCTTGCAACTTTTCTCTCAATTTTGAAATGTTATCCCCTATAAAAGACATATATGTCGTAATTCTAACTTTATTTTTATATTTCAAGAAACTCCCATCATCCAATGTAGCAAATTTTTTGTTATCAAATTCATCAAAGTAAGTCAAAATTCCACTCTTAAAGGTGGTAATATAATCAATGTGATTAGGTAAAAATGTGACCCGACCTTCGTCACCATTGAGGGTTATTTTTTTTACCATTGTATCCAG
>JAIRSX010000049.1 GCA_031255235.1 Rickettsiales bacterium | reverse complement strand
TTGACCAAGCACTTGATTCTGCTATGTCCGGAACTTTCGCTTTCGGTAAACATCACTTAACAGTTATGTGTTTGGACGACAACGTGAAAGCCGCAGAAAATGCCTTATCTATGGTGATTGTTGAGCTTTCTAATTCTGGTATTATGGGCGTTCGTGAAGGATTGAATATGGAAGCATCCTTTTGGGCACAACTTCCAGGCAAATATCAATATATCGTTAGGGCATCTACTATCAATACTTTAAATTTGGCAGCTTTTGCTTCTTTTCATAATTATCCTAGCGGCAAAATCAAAAAAAATCATTGGGGACCTGCATGTTCTGTTCTTAACACAATCTCTGGAACACCTTATTTTTTTAACTTTCACGTGAGAGATGTTGGTCACACAATGATTATTGGTCCTACTGGTGGTGGTAAGACCGTTACCATGAATTTTTTGTGTGCTCAGGCGCAGAAATTTAGTTGCCGTATGTTTTTCTTTGATAAGGATAGAGGTGCCGAGATATTCATTCGTGCCATTGGTGGAAAGTATTCTATTCTCGATGTGGCAAAAGAATCTGGATTTAATCCTTGTTCCCTTCCTGATACCAGTGAAAATAGGGCATTCCTACAAGAATGGTTGACCGCCCTCGTTTCAGTTGATGGAACACCTATAACCGCTACGGATAAAGCAAGAATAAATGAGGCAGTTACTGGAAATTATAAATTACCATTCGAAAAACGACAATTGAGAAATATTGCTCCTTTTTTTGGAATGGCTGGTCCTGGAACTCTCGCAGGCAGATTAGAACAATGGCACACAGATGGTAGCCACGCAAAGCTTTTTGATAACTCTGTTGATATGATAAACTTCAATGAAGGTATGGCATTTGGTTTTGAAATGGCAGAAATTTTGAAGGATAAAAATAGTATTGGTGTTGTTTTGCTTTATCTATTTCATAGAATCAATTCATCCCTCGATGGAACACCAACCATGATTATTCTTGATGAAGCATGGGCTTTGATTGATAATCCGATTTTTGCCCCTAAAATTAAAGATTGGTTAAAGGTTTTGAGAAAATTGAACGCTTTCATAATTTTTGCCACACAATCAGTGGAGGATGCCACTAAATCATCTATTAGTGATACATTGGTACAGCAAACTGCCACACAAATTTATTTACCTAATTTGAAAGCAACAGAAGTTTATAAAACAGCTTTTATGCTTAGTGAAAGGGAATTTCAACTTGTTAAGACTACCGATCCTGGTAGTAGATTTTTCTTAATCAAACAAGATAACGGTGGTGTTATCGCAAGAGTTAATTTGGCAGGTATGACCGAT
Organism: Rickettsiales bacterium; assembly: GCA_031255235.1. Taxonomy (GTDB): domain Bacteria; phylum Pseudomonadota; class Alphaproteobacteria; order Rickettsiales; family UBA1997; genus JAIRSX01. The sequence continues at coordinate 3,315 of JAIRSX010000049.1, read as the reverse complement.
GTTATAAATGTTTTGTCGGGTCGTGCTGATACAGTTCTCTTGTTAGACGATATCATTAAAGAAATAGGAAGTGATAAACCGGATGATTGGTTGCCAATTTTTTGGAAGAGAGTCAGAAAATTGTAAGAATATACCCTCCCTTTTTCTAAGTTACAGTTAATGTAGAGAGAATAATTATAATTGCTTCTAAAAATGGATATATTACGATTCAATTTCAAAAATAATCTCCTCGTTGTTTAATTATAATTGCTTCTAAAAATGGATATATTACGATGAACAGGAGTTTATTTTCTAACAAAACAATTACCATGAAAATTCTGTCCATTAAAAAAAGAAGGGATATTTTAAAGAGTCGAAACGAAGGAAAAAGTTTTAAATCCAACAAATTTATCTTTATAAAAACCCCAATAATTCAACCCAAAAACGACTCGCTAAAAAAAATGCTCGACACCAATGTGGATTTTGTGAGATTATTGGTTGTGGTTTCCAAAAAAGTAGACAAGAGAGCAGTTATCAGAAATCGTATAAGACGCAGAGTTAAAGAAGCATTTAGAACCTCATTAAACAATTTACAAAACCATCATGATTACCAGATAATAGTCAAAAAGAATATAGCAGATGTGGAATTTAATGAGATAAAAACGGAAATCGAGTTGGTGAAAAAAAATAATTCTTTGGAAATTCAAAATTAATGTATTATTGATATAATAAAAGAGATGAATATAGTCACACTATGGTAAAAAAGTTGTTGTTTTTTGTAATGTTTTTATTCGGAGTATATTTGTATATACAAAATTTAACAGTTTTAAATGAAAAAATTGATATAAAAACAAACCTAATAGATACTTATTCCAAAGAAAAATTTGTTGACAACATATTTTACAAGCACAAAATTAACAACAATAAACTTAAGAAACACATAATTGACAATTTTTCCCATTTTGACAAAAAAGATTACGTATCTTCAATAGAAAACTATATAAACCTTTATAAAAATTCTTTTGAATCTTTATCTGTTTTGAAAAGAAAAGCAAAGATTAGAGCAAATATTTATTTCGAACTCCACAAACATATAACAAAATTCGAGTTCGCGGAACTTCAGAAAAGAATGCAAACGGTCATCATGAGAAATAAGAATAGCGACGTTATGGCATATAAACATTTTTTCGAAGGAATTGTTGCAGAATTATTATTTCAAGATCCAAAAAAAATATATGAGGAAAGCATAAAATTAAATGAATATAACGTTAATTTTTATATGGCGTTGGGAAATCACCTCCATCAATCAAGAGAATTCACAAAAGCAATTGATGTCTTTGAAAAAGCATTAATAAAATCCAACTTCTATGTGAAAAGTAATAAGAAAATGGAACTTTTGTATATGCTTGGCAAAACACACTTAAAGAAAGGAGACACTCAAAACGCATCTAAATTTTTCTTAAATTTACTCACTTTATCATTATTTAACAACAATAAAAACTATGAATTTTTAAGTGTTCATAATTTGGAAAACAATTTAGATAACCTGAAACTTTCTTTAAAAATGTCATTAAGACTAAACAACGATAATCTTATTATAGATTCTATGCTTAAATTAGCAAAATACTATTACGACAATGAAAATTATGACAATAGTAAACTGTACAGTTTGAAATCGATCGCATTTGCAAAAAAAACCAAAGATTTAATAAAAATTAGAGAGGCGACAAGTCTTGCTTGTTTAAATTATCAAAAATTGGAGAACACAAAATATAGTGATCTATATTGCGATATAACAAATAAAATAGACAATAAACTAAAAGAAATATTTACCGAAAATTAAAACACACTTTCACGTGACTGTATAAATTCTCTAACTTCATCACTATCTGGTCTTTTGATTTTAGTCATCGCCTCTTCAAAAGTAACTTTATCATCCCTTACCAATTGTAAAATGTAACTATCCATATTAATCATTCCATCAAGAGAACCAGTTGAAATCATTGAATCAATTTGGTGAGTTTTTTCCTCTCGGATCATATTTGCGATACCACTATTATTTACCAATATATCAAAAGCAGCAACTCTCCCGTTTCCTTCTTTTCTCTTCAAAAGAGATTGAAGAACAATAGTGTTCAATGAAGTAGATAACATACCCCTTATCTGCCCCTTTTCACCAACATCAACAGTATCAATAATTCTATCAATAGTTTTGGAAGCAGTCATAGTATGAAGAGTCCCAAAAACCAAATGTCCAGTTTCAGCAGCAGTAAGTGCCATTTTAACGGTCTCCGCATCTCGCATCTCCCCGATTAAAACAATATCAGGATCTTCCCTTAAGGCACCTTTTAAACCATCAGCAAATGACTTAGCATTTCGCCCAATCTCCCTTTGTTGTACCAAAGAAACTTTTGATTGATGCACGTATTCCACAGGATCTTCAAGAGTTATAATGTGTTTTTTTTCATTCTTATTTATATAATCAATCATACCAGCAATTGTTGTAGATTTACCAGAACCAGTAGGACCACAAACCAAAATCAACCCTTTTTCCTTTTTAAGCATCGCTCTGATAATTTCAGGATAATCTGCTGTCTCTATATCAGGCATAACACTATTCAACTGCCTCATAACTATAGAAACACCTTTCAAATTTTTAAAGATATTCACCCTATATCTAACATTCGTCTCCATATTTACATATGCAAAATCTGCCTGATAATCCCTCATAAAATCACCTTTAGCAGTGACATCCATAGCACTATTAGCAATACTAATAATATCATTTGCAGTTAAAACTTGAAACATTTCCATTGGAATCATATCCCCAAAAACCCTATGATAGGGTTTTAACCCAGAAGTTATATGTATATCACTTGCACCATTTTTATTTGCTTCTGCTAATATTTTATTAAGAAACTCCTTATCCATTTCACTACTTTTTCGTAGGGGGTATCATATCTGCATACAAAAATCAAAAAAAAATGACACTTTGAAAAAATAAGAAGTAAAGACTAAAAATCAACTTCCCGCCCAAATCAGAGTTATTCCTTTTTATTCAACTAACTACTTCCTGACTCACTATCCGTTTCATGATTGCCTTTGTTTTCCCTATACTTCTTCATATCCCTCCTCATTTTGTTTGCCTTCTCAATCATTTCTTGTATTGCCTTCGTCTGCTCTTCCATTAATTCTTTTGGGGTTTTTTCTTGTAGTCGTTCATCAGAAGATTGCTGTGGACCCATAACTTGAACACCTTCTGGCTTCATAGCAACATCAGCACTAGCAGCTAACACAATGTCTTTCATTGCATCGCCACCACCCATTGATATCGAT
>JAIRSX010000011.1 GCA_031255235.1 Rickettsiales bacterium | reverse complement strand
CTGATAAGTATAGATGTAGAAGAAGAAGATTTGGTCTAAGATTCAATCTTGTAGCAGGGATTTATAATCTGGAGCTATTGTATGAGAAATAAGAAATCATATTTGCAGGAGGTCTATTCTTTTGTGCTACCATCATTTATATTGTTGTGTATAAGGTTAAATTTCTTTAAAAGAGCATCATCTTGAATTTTTTGTAAAATATCATTATTGGCGTCACGTGCAAAAAGTGTGATTTCGAAATCATTATTTTTCGATAACCCCTTCAAAAGATTATATTCAACCCAATAAATACCACGACGATGTTCCTTGCTATAGTAAGAATTAACAATTGCAAAGGCATCAAAAAGAATTTTTATTTTGCTCTCATCTCTCTCTCTCTCTCTCTCTCTCTCTCTCTCTCTCTCTCTCTCTCTCTCTGTTAGTTACAGTTCTTTTTTGACTTATCATAAATTATCATTAGAATTTATGCTTTTTAAATTATCATGTAAAAATGTAAGATACAAATATTGTATTATCAAAAAACTTGAGATATAAAAAAATAATAGTATATTATATAGAATGAAGTATCTAATTTTATTATTGTTTTTTGTGACTTCTTGTGCTACAATACCACCAGAGTTAGTTCTTCCAGAGTGGGTCAAAAATGCTGACGAATGCCATAAGGACAAGATTTGTCAAACCGGTTCCGGCATCTCACAAACTGAAGCAAATAGGAATGCTATAAATAACTTATCAAAATATTACGAGTCCAATACTGGCGTCAACATCAATAAAAACAAAATAGAGATTACACAATCTTACACGGAAAATGGTGTTTTTCATGCACTCGCTTCTTTAGATAAGAAAAAAAACATAAACGAACTAAAGAACGGTATTGAAAAAATTGATAATAAGATGCTGATTTTTTCGAAAGAGAAGACTTTGGGCGCCTCTGTAAAACTTGAAAAATTATATAATGAAAGAATTGTTTTAAATAAACAATATGAATTTTTAACAAACAAACCAATTCCTGAAAAAATCAGTTACGATGATATTATTCAAAATAAAAAAATAGATACCAATACATCATATTATATAGACTTTACAGACATTAAAAACATTAACGAGGAAGAATTAAAAAATCTAATTGCATCTATCATCACTGATGCCGGTGCAAGTGTTAGCAATGATTTATCAAGTGCTACAAATATCATTGATATTAAAATTAGCCATACTAAAGAGTTTTTGAAAGTTGAAAATTTTGAAAAGTATAGGGTTCTATATAGAATTCAGAACATAAAGAATAACTCGTCTGTTGGTGTTTTTACAGGGAGTTATAGTGAGACTGGTAAAAGTTTAGAGCAAATCATTAGCAAAACTAACGAACAATTTGCCGATGAACTTAAGGAAAATATTAATAAATTATTGAAATAAGGGGGATTTATGAAATTTGAAAAAATTGTTGTTGTTGCTTTGTTGTTTACAGTTGCTTGTGCACCTACCATAAAAACAAAAAGAGTTAGTGGTGAAGAAGGTGATGAATTAGCAATGTCTATCACTGACGAATGGGTGGCAAAAGATACTTCAAGTGCCGTGGATGCAATTTTGAAAAAAATGGATGCTCACAAAAAATTTCAAAGAGAATTTGCAAATTTTGAGGCAAAAGGAAAACACCCTAAACTATTTGTAGGCGAAATTCGAAACAATTCCAGTGAGGCATACTTTCCTATTGACGATATAAACAACGAATTTTTAGAGAAATTGGACGAGTCAGGTGATTTCGTGCTAATTGATAATTCAGCAAGAGAGCGAATTTTAAAAGAGATTAATTATCAAAATGATGGCATGGTTGATCCAAAACAAGCAAAAAGCATTGGTAAACAAAGTGGTGCTGATTGGATGATTCTAGGTTCTATTGAAATGAAAGCAAAAATACTTGGTGGCAAAACATTAAAACAATATACTTTAAACATTAGAATTACAGATATACAAACAAGCAATGAAGTTTTTAGAGGAAGCTATAAAACTGAAAAATATAGTGAAAAAAGTGGAAAAGGTTGGTAGAAGAAATTAATTTTGCAACGGAATTTGAAGGTTGTAAAGAATAGGAAGTTATGAGAGGTGGTATATGTTAAAACAGAGATTGCTATTTTTAGTGAAATCAATTTATTTTCAATATTTTTTCTTTGGTTTTATTGGTGGCCTCATTTTTCCACCTTTATATTTGGTTTTCTTGTTACCGATATCCCTCAATTTTATTTTGAAAAATCTACAAACAACAAATTTTAAAACTGCCACATTATATTCATTTGGTTTTTTCTTACCCCAATTGTATTGGATCGCTTTTTCACTTTTGACCGATGGAAAATTTATGTGGTTGTTCCCCCTTGCGGTTTGTTTAGTCCCTTTACTATCCTCATTTTTTGTTTCTATTCCAATTATATTAACTAAAAAATTACAGATTTCTGGCAGATTTTTAGTTTCTTTAGTTTTTTGTTTTTTATTTGTCGTTTTTGAGTGGCTTAGAGGTTTTATACTTCCTTGGAATTTTATATCTTACAGTTTAGCATTTAGTGATACTTTGATACAAATTGCTAATTTTTTAAATATTTATGTGTTTGATTTTATTGTTCTGAACTTTGCTTGTATTTTGTTTGTTTGTGATTTTAAAAAATTCAACAAAATTCTTTTTTACTATATAGGTATTCTTTTTTTTATTCTGTCATTTGGAATTATCAGATTGCATAACGTAACTCCCATAAAGATTAATAAAAAAATAAGGATAGTTCAAGCAAATATCAAACAAGATCTTAAATGGAATCAACAAGAAGCATACAATAACCTAAAAAAATATATTGATTTGAGTATAGGCGATGATGATATTGTCATTTGGAGCGAGAGCTCATTTCCTTTTAGTATTACAAGTGATACCACGTTGAGCGGAGATTTTGAAAAAATTAAAGATAAAATTCTAATAACTGGTGCAAATAGAACTAATCATAAAGGAAAGTTTTGGAATACTATTTTTATGTTTGAAAATCTGAGAGTTGCCGATTTTTATGACAAAAATAAACTTGTACCCTTTGGGGAGTTTATGCCAATACCATTTTTAAATACTTTAACTGGCTTTGGTAATTTTTCAAGAGGAAACGGAGTTAGAACAATTACCGTTGATGACAATTTTAAATTTAGTCCGATAATCTGTTTTGAAATTGCTTTTAAAAAGGTCATAAACAAAAAAGATCTACCAAATGTCATTATAAATCTTACTAATGATGCTTGGTTTGGTAATACAAGCGGACCCTATCAACACTTAGTTGCGGCGAAGTTCAGGGCAGTAGAAAATAATATTCCAATCATAAGAGTTGCAAATACTGGTATATCTGCCTATATAAACGAATACGGAATCGTTGAAAAACAAATAAAATTAAATGAAGAAGGGATTATTCTTTTAGAATAAATTTTACCACACTTCCCAAAAGTGATTAATCGAACCATTTCCCTTGCCAATACACAGATCATTTGTAATTGCACCAACAATATATTTTTTTGCATTTCCTACAGCAATATCAACAGGATTTTCTTTTGTTAATTCACTTGCAATTGCAGAACTTAAAGTGCAACCTGTCCCATGTGTATTTTTTGTATTTATTTTTTCATTTTTAAAATGAAAAATCTCCTCACCATTATACAATATGTCGGTAGCATCGTTTTCTAAATGCCCTCCTTTTATCAAAACATTTTTGCAACCCATATCATATATAACTTTTCCGGCTTCTTCCATATCTCTTAAGGTCGAAATTCTTTTGTTAGTAATTTTTTCCGCTTCTGGAATATTTGGCGTTAAAACAAAAGCAAGCGGTATAATTTCCTTAATCAATGTATCAATACAATCCTCCTTCATTAAAGCAACACCACCCTTCGCATACATAACAGGATCAATTACAACATTTTTTGGTTTATACTGTAATAATTTGTCTTTAATGGCAAGCATAATATCAATGTTTGAAAGCATACCAATTTTTAACCCATCAATTTCAATGTCCTCAAAACAAGCATCAATTTGATCTTCAATTATATTAATATCTACGTCTTGAATACTAATAACTCTCTGTGTATTTTCCGCTACCACAGATGTAATTACAGACATTCCATAACAACCAAGAGCAGAAAATGTTTTCAAATCTGCTTGTATCCCTGCACCGCCGGAGCAATCTGAACCAGCAATTGTAAGACATTTTTTAACCACGTTATTCAGTTTTTACTTACTTTGTAAAATGACACAAATAAATATTTTGATTTATTTTATATTGATATTAGCATTGATCTGGATAATATGAGAATACCAAAATTTTTTGAAAATGAGAATCTAATATCTTTATTGTTATATCCATTGTCAATAATATATGGTTTTGGTAGATTTATTCATGTCCTGTTTTCCATACAATACAAATCAAATACCAAAATTTATTGTATTGGAAATTTGGTTGTTGGTGGAGCAGGAAAAACTCCTTTAGCGATTGAAATCGGTAAAATTTTAAAAGGAAAGAAGGTAAAATTTGCCTATTTAAGTAAGGGATACAAGGGAACTATCAAAGAATTTACAAAAGTAAAGAATCAAACATCATTAGAGGTCGGCGATGAACCACTTTTATTAAAAGAAATTGCAGATACTTACATTTGTCGTAGCAGAAAAGAGGCAATTAAAAATTTAGAACTCCTTAAATACGATTTGATTTTAATGGATGACGGTTTTCAAAACCCTTCCATATACAAAGATAAAAATATTATAGTTATAGACGGAAATTATGGAATAGGTAATGGAGAATTATTGCCATCTGGCCCCCTCAGAGAAACCATTAAAAGCGCTTTTAAAAGAGCAACATTTTTTGTAATCATTGGACAAGACAGAAAAAACCTCACTGATTGCTTAGTAAATAATAATTTTGATGTTTGTTCCGCTTTCATTGAAACTAAAACAACCCCAAAAGAAAATGAAAAATATATAGCATTCTGCGGAATAGGACGACCGGAGAAATTTTTTGATACATTGACAAATAATGGTTTTTATCTTCATAAAAAATATGTTTTTGACGATCATTATAATTATATAGATAGCGACATATTAAATATAATACTGGAAGCGGAAAGAGAAAACACAAGAATCATTACAACAAAAAAGGATTGGGTTAGGATAAATAAAGATGATAGGACAAGGATTGATTATCTGGATATTGATTTAAAATTTCACAACGAAAGTGAGTTTATAAGGTTGTTAGAACTTGGTAAATAATTTGACAAACTTCATAAATTGAATATACATTGGTGACAGATTAAAACATATATGAAATACGACAGAGATAATGTTTTTTATAAAGTAATAAAAAAAGAAATTCCTTCAAAAGTAGTTTATGAGGATGATGAAGTTTTAGCAATAAATGATATTGCACCAAAAGCACCAATTCACATATTAGTTTTACCTAAAAAGGAGTTTGTTTCTTTTGATGATTTTGTAAAAAATTCACCAACAGAAGAGGTTGCTTCTTTCTTTAAGAAAGCACAAGAGATAGCAGAAAAAAATGTAGCTGGGGATTACAGGATAGTTGGCAATTGCGGTGAAAAATCTGGACAAGAAGTTTTTCACTTTCATTTACATATATTAGGCGGTTGGTAGTTAGTTTGACATCTTGCCATATCTTGTTGTTGTCATCCGGTAATTCAAAATTGTTTAAATCTTGTTCTTGCTTCCATTCATCAAGGTTTTCCCATTGTATATCTCCCTGTGGGGAGTTATCTATAAAGTTTTCAATAGACCTGGTGCGTAAAAATCCTTCCTTATCTACTTTCATAATTCATAGTTATAAATCCCTGCTATAAGATTAAACCTTAATCCAAATCTTTTTCTTCTACATCTATACTTAT
>JAIRSX010000008.1 GCA_031255235.1 Rickettsiales bacterium | reverse complement strand
AAAGAGAAAAAAGATAAATGCAAAAAAAAAAAAAATGTAAAAAGGAGAGAGAGAGAGAGAGAGGTATGGTAGGGACTGAATGATAAAATTTGTTTATTATTTTTTAGTGTTAATTGTGGTTATAATGAATATGTAAATAACATAATAAGCATGAGACATATAAAGGAGGAAATAGAAAGAATATGTGTGTTGCTTGAAAAAGAAAAATAACTTTTATTAGTCAGTCCTCGAAATCCTATTCAATTTTGCTTTTAATAAACATATCATTTATTGCATAGACAATGAAAGTTTTAGAAGATATAGTTTTACCACAGGGATTCAAGGTGTCAGGCATACATGTTGGTATCAGAAAAATTAAAAGAGATTTGGGGATTATATACACTGAAAAACCTGCAGTTTGTTCTGCTACATTTTCCAAAAGCTCTATAAACGGTGCAGGTATTGTTGTTTCGAAGGAAAATTGCAAAAATAATATTAGAGCAGTTGTTATAAACAGCGGAAATGCTAATGTTTTCACAGGTCAAAGGGGAATTGATGATGCTAAAAGGATAACACAAGAAGTTGCTACAACTTTAAAAATAAATGATAATGAAGTTTTGATTAATTCAACGGGTGTAACAGGAGAGTTTTTAAATGTCGATAAAATTGTTAGAGGTATTAAAGGGATTGTATCTGATTTATCAGATGATAAACAAGCAATCTTAAATTTTAATGAGTCAATTTTAACCACTGATTTAAAAACAAAGTATGTTGCTGTGGAGGTAGATAATGTGAAAATGGTCGGTATTGCTAAGGGGAGTGGCATGATTAACCCGAATATGGCAACTACAATCACAAGTATTTTGACAGACGCTGATATTTCCAAAGATGTTTTGGATAAAATTTTCAAAGACACCATAAACAAAACTCTTAATAGAATATCTATAGATGGTGAAACAAGTCCAAATGATATGGCATACATATTGGCGAATGGGGTTGCTGGAGGGATTAATGAAGATAAATTCAGGAAAGGTTTAGAATTTGTTTTAGAGGAATTAGCAAAAAAGATAGTTGAGGATGGTGAAGGTGCGACAAAACTTATTCAAATTGATATTGAAGGAACAAAAACGGAGGATGATGCTGATAAGATTTTCAAAAATATAGCAAATTCTCCATTAGTTAGAACAACTTTTTTTGGTGAAAATGCGAATTGGGGAAGGATTGTTAGTGCCATAGTGAAAAGTGGTATAAATTTTGACTATAATAAAACAATCATTACTTTCAGTAGTTCACAGGGTTCTATTAACGTGTGTGAAAATGGAAATCCTGTTGAATTTGACGAATTGAAAATGAAGCAAATACTACAAGATAAAATTATAACTATAATAATTAAATTACAAGAAGGAGATATAAAGATAAGAGGTTGGACTTGTGATTTGACTTATGACTATATAAAAATAAATTCCTCTTATAGGGATGGACGGACAAATATGGAGAAATTTATTGAGAGAGCAAATATCTTGACGGAGGCATTGCCTTATATTAACAGATTTAATAATACAAAAATAGTTATTAAGTATGGTGGTAGTGCCCTTGTGGATGAGGATACAAGAAAGATAACTTTAACTGATATTTCTCTTTTAAGTAGTATAAATATACATCCAATAGTTGTACATGGCGGTGGTCCGGCTATAAACGAAGCATTAAAAAAACAAAATATACAACCGGTTTTTAAGAATGGTTTACGAGTTACAGATATTGAAACCATGAAAATAGTTGAAAGTGTTTTGTCCGGTGAAACAAATAAATCCATAGTAAATGATCTACAAAAGTATGGGGCAAATGCTGTTGGAATCTCTGGTAAGGATGGTAATCTTTTTATTGCAGAAAAAACAAAGGAAGATATAGGTTTTGTTGGTGATATTAAAAAAGTAAATCCAAAGATAATTCAAAGTTTAGTTGAAAATAACTTTGTTCCTGTTATATCGCCTGTTTCTGCAGATTTAAATTTCAATAGTTATAATGTGAATGCCGATTATGCTGCTGTTGAGTTAGCAATAGCGATGAAAGCGGAGAAATTGATTTTTCTAACTGATGTTGATGGTATAATGATTGATCCGAATGATCCAAATACTTTAATATCATCTGCCACTGTTGACGAATTGCTAAATTTGATTGATAGGGGGATTATCAGTGGTGGCATGATTCCAAAGGTTAAGTCTTGTATTAGAGCAATTGAAAATGGTGTTGAGGCAGTTCAGATGTTAAATGCAAAAATAAAACATAGCTTATTGTTGGAAGTTTTCACAAGAGATGGAGTTGGTACATTAATTAGCAAATAGTCTTAATTTTTACCCAAAAAGAAATTAATCAAACATCTTTTGGTGTTGCGGTATTTTATTTTATTTTTGGAGTGTACTACACTAAAATGATTTATGTATGATGATATAATTAATTTTATAGAAAATCAGTGGCATATTCATGGTGGTAATAAACTTATCAAAAGTGTTAGATTTGAAAAGATAATTTGTGATTGTTATAGCAATCTTGTAAAAAATAAATTTCCTTCCAAATCTCCCTTTATGTTTAGATTGGCAGGACAATCTGGCAGTGGTAAAACTACTCAATTATTACCTGCGGTAGAAAGTGTTATACCACAAAATTTTATAAAAATATCTGTTCGTGATTTTGCTTTGGAGCATCCACAATATAGCAAATTTAATAAGGATATGGTTAGAGAAAAAACAAATGGGTTTGCTCTTTACTTGTTATTTAGAGTTTTGGGGCTTCTAATTAAAAACAATTATAACATTTTGTTTGAAGTCACATTGTTGGATTATAATTTTGAAAAACATTTGTTAGATTTAGCGAGCAAATATACAATACATTTTCATATTTTATCAATTCCCTTAAAAAAAAGTAATGAGTGGATAGAAAATAGGCAAAGAAAAACTGGTAGGGTAGTTTTATCTAAAAGTATCAATTATTTTTACAAAGTATTACCTTTGACTTTAGAAAAAATTTTAAAATTAAATTTAAAAATGGAACTTTATTTGTGGAATGGTTTTGAGACGAAACCTTATACCGAAAATATTTTGAATAAGTTTAAATATTATAGAAATCTCAATTTTATTGAATATGATGAAGATTTATTGCTCACGGGCAAAAAGGAATGGTTTAGAAAAAAATACGAAAAATTAAGACAAAATACGGAAATATAAATTTGTCTTATAAGGAAAAAAGTATATAATCATTGGTATGATAGGCGGGCGGTTTGTTTA
>JAIRSX010000138.1 GCA_031255235.1 Rickettsiales bacterium | reverse complement strand
TCATTTTTAATATTCTCTGCTGTTTTCTCATCCGTCTTTTCAATAATTTCTTTAACGGCGGACTCATCAATTGAATTCAAGTTCAAACCCCAAAACAAAGTATATAAATCAAATGCCTTACCAAACAAATCATAAGCATCCTCTTTCTTGTTTGAAGACAACGCCTTTGTTCCAACCTCCATAAGTCGCATACAACCCGCAAGAAGATGTTTTGAAATACACCAAACCTCACCTTTGTATGCTTTTATGATTCGCTTCAAAAGTTCCTTTCTTGTTTCTCTGATTGGATCGATCATGTCATAAAAAGAAGTATCTCCTGTCTTTGCTCCACTAAAGAAGAAATGCTCCTCTATTGAAATTAAATTCATAATAGCAATAGATAAATCTTGATCGCTTGACAAATCCAATGGGTTTGTCTTTTTCATGTTATCATATTTCTCTACAAATTCATTTAAATTATCGATGACTTTCATAGTTAGTATAACTAATTATATTATATAAAATAAGCAATTTTTTTTTGAAAAAAGTTATTTTTGTTATATCTAACAATTACAGATTAATTAATTAAATTATGTTGTACTCGCAAGACCTGAAAAATATTACTTACAAAGAGCAAACCTTATCCGTAGTTAAAGAAGCAGTTGCTTCTGTTAGAAAAGAACTAAAGGAAGAGGGCGATATGAAATGTGTATCAATTGCATTTGAAAAAAACGACCTAACAGAAATAAAAGAATTCGCTAAGTTTATTAATGACAATTTTAAGAAAATCGTTGTTATGGGAATTGGTGGCAGTTCCCTTGGAGCTAAAACATTGCTTGCTTTGAAACCTAATAATAATGTAATTGTTTTGGAAAATATTGATAGTGTATCGGTGAAAAATACTTTTGATACCTTAAATTTGAAAGAGACTGCCTTTTTGACTGTTTCTAAATCTGGCAAAACCATCGAATGTATATCTCAAACTCTTATTATTATGGAAAGAGTTGAAAAAGAATTAGGCAAGGACGCGATAAAGAAACATTTTTTCTTTTTAACAGAAAACAAAGATTCTCCAATTACACAACTTGCAGAGGAATTTGGTATCAAAACGTTAGAACACCACAAAACTGTCGGTGGCAGGTTTAGTTATTTGTCGAATACAGGTCTCATTCCTGCTGCTATTGCTGGATTAAACATTGACGATATAAGACAAGGTGCCGCCGACACCATTGATTTTGTTTTAAATAACGAGAATAATTTTATTTCTCAAATTTGTGCTTCCCAAGTCGAAATGGAAGAACAAGGTGTGGTAGCAAACATAGTTATGCCTTATATTGATAGATTGCAATATTTAACTGAATGGTATAGACAGTTATGGGCTGAAAGTCTTGGAAAGGGTGGCAAAGGAACAATACCTATAAATGCTATTGGAACAATAGATCAACATTCTCAGCTTCAATTGTATATGGATGGACCCACTAATAAGTTTTATACTTTTATCTATAAGGAGAAATCAGAAGATAGTCTTGTCATCAATAAAACTTATAACAAAGGCTTTGATTATTTAAAAGGTTTATCTCTTGATGATATTATGAAGATTGAATTTGATAGTACCGTTGAAGTTTTAAACAAAAGAAAATTGCCTGTTAGAATTATTACTCTTAAAGAATTGAATGAAAGAAGTTTAAGTCAATTGTTAATGCAATATATGCTTGAAACAATATTGGTTGGTAAAGCAGTCGACACAAATCCATTCGGACAGCATTCTGTGGAAGAAAGAAAACTTTTGGCAAGAGAGATGATGGCTAATTTTAAAAAATAGTTTTAATGAAAATTCTTAGGATAATTTCTTCTGGACTGGCAAAAAGTAAGTATTTGTTGTATGTGTTCATGAGTATCGTTGTTTTGTATATTGATATTGAACATAAAACATTTTTTAATTCAATTAAGAATGTAACTTATAAAATAGCAAACCCAATTTCTTATGTGATAGGTATTCCAATAGATGTGGCATATTTTATAATAGAAAGAACAGAGGAAATGTTAAATGTTTATTCTAAAAATAAGGAATTATTAAAAACTAATATAGAAATGCAAGCAAAATATATTGAGTATCTTGATTTAAAGAAAGAGAATGAAGAGTTAAAGAAGATACTGGATTTCAAGGATCTTTTAAGAAATAATTATCTTTTCGTTTCGGCAGAAGTTTTGCTTAATGAAAATAGCAATTTGCTTGTTAATGTTGGGACGAATGATGGTATATCTGAGGGAGATATTGTATTAGGAACCAATAAAAATGTGATAGGAAAAGTTATAAATGTATCAAAAAAAAGTTCTGTTATTATGCTTTTGAATGAAAGTAGAATGAAGATCCTTGTAAAAACGTTAGATGGGCAAAAATTTATATTGGTTGGTAATGGGGTAAATATGAAGATATTGCACTCTGAAAAGAGGTATATAAATTTGAATGATGGTGATTTAATTTTTACAGAAAATGTTTCGAATATTATTGGTAATCTTTTTATTGGATTTGTGAGAAAAATTAACGATGAGTATTATGTATTGTTACCACAAAACGTAAATGATTCTAGA
>JAIRSX010000110.1 GCA_031255235.1 Rickettsiales bacterium | reverse complement strand
TATAGAATTAAAATAGGCAATGAATGGAAAACATCTGAGCTCAACAGCAAAATCAAAAAACTATTGGATGATGTAGGAATACATATTACTTAAAAAAAAAGTAGAAGTTAGGGGTTAATAGCACAAAACTAACATTCCATTACGGATAGCCTACAAACCGCACATATTAGAAATGAGATGAATTTTGTGAAAACTATTGTGACCTTGATAGAATAACCCATATGGTGAAATGTTGAAATATGCGAATAGTAGGGGACTTATTGATCTTCAATGCTACATTTCCTAAACACTTCTATCAAAATCCTTAAAGTAAATCTCGCTAATAAAACGTCGACCTTTTTGACCCCTCTTTAATTGAACTATAATGTCAACCACATTTTTGATGTAATCAACAATATCGCTAGGAGGCATACCAAGACCCGCTTGTAAAGTCATCATTTTTAACTGTTGTAATGCCATGGCAGGGGTATCAGCATGCAGTGTAGAAATTGAACCTGGATGTCCCGTATTTATAGCACGGAGGAAAGCAAATGCCTCAGAACCTCTTAACTCACCAACAATAATTCTTTCTGGACGAAGACGAAGACAACACTCAATTAAATCTTGGGTAGAAACATTAGCACGACCTTGTCCACCTTTTGAGGCAAGCAGATGAACTCTATTGGGAAAGGATGATAAGTCAATTT
This sequence comes from Rickettsiales bacterium, assembly GCA_031255235.1. Lineage (GTDB taxonomy): Bacteria > Pseudomonadota > Alphaproteobacteria > Rickettsiales > UBA1997 > JAIRSX01. The sequence goes on along the minus strand of JAIRSX010000110.1, from coordinate 5,041 downwards.
CTCTGGCATCTTCACAACTAATAAGTCTTTCAATCTTTGGGATTGCTCTTAAACATGCATTTGTAAATGTTGTTTTACCGGTTGAAGTACCCCCAGATATTATAATATTTTTCTTTGAGAAAATTGCTTTATACAAAAATTGTTTAATCATTCCATGTTTCAGAAGTTTAGATAATACATTATTATTCAAGTCAACAATTGCTTTGGCAGATGTTGAATCAAAACAACCCATTTTCTCATAATCTTCAAGTGACCATTTCAAATCACTTGGCTTACGAATTGACATAATAACTGTTGTATTTTCAGTTGCAGGGGGAAACACAACCTGAATTCTCTGTCCATCGGGTAATGTGGCAGATAAAAGGGGCTGTTCCTCGCTTATTTTTTGATCTGTTGCCTGAGCAATAAGTTTAGCAAGTGCCTTCAAGTGCTTTAAATCATAACCTGGCATCTCAACCCTAAACATATCACCTCTTTTTTCAACCCAGGCTTCATTGGGTTTGTTTATTGATATTTCAGCAATACCCTCCCTACTTAGAATTTTTGTAATATCCTTTAAATAAACATTTAATGCCTCAAAATTTGCCATAACAACTTACCCTATAAACTATCACCAACTTTTAAAACAACCTCCGGATTTAACCTTGTACTCTTGTCTCTAACTATCTCATAGTGCAGATGGTGGCCAGTGGAACGACCAGTAGTTCCTTGAACTCCAATAGCGTCACCTCTTTTAACTTTTTGTCCCTCCTTTACAACTGCTTTGGACAAATGTGCATAGATGGTCTTTATTTTGTTTTTATGTTCCAAGATAACAACATTACCATACCCTCCTTTGGTTCCATTGAAAATTACAGTACCATCAGCGGTGGCACTAACTTCTGACAAAAGAGGTGCGACTAAATCAAGTCCGTTGTGCATTCTTCTTACTTTTGTAAAAGGATCAATCCTCATTCCAAAGTGATCTGAAACCCTACTATTTACCAATGGGGTTCCAGTGGGAAAATCATTTATAATTGTCTCTAAAGTATCCAATTCACTCATATTTTTATCAAAATTTTTTTTAAGGACAATAGATTCTTTTATTTCATTACCGATCAAATTTGTGCCGTGAATTGGGTTCTCAAAATCGAAAGAAACTGGCTGTATATCTTCATTATCTCCATATATCTTTCTCTTTATGTCGCGCAAATTATCAACTCTGTCAGCAAGAAGACTATTTGTATTTCTGATGTTGTTATTAACTCTGTCTAACACAACTCTAACATTAGATTTAGACAAATCGTCTTTTGATATATCAAAAAGTTCCGTTTTTGCAAGTGTCTTTAATCTATCATATCTGTTGATACCCGAAACAAATTTATTGAAATTTACAACATGAGAATTTAAAAAAGCAATATTCGATAACAATTTTTGTTGTTCCTCTTTTAGAATGGATATTTCTATCTCTTTTTCCGCATTTTCGCCAACCACTTCAAAAAATCTTACCGTAGCATAGAATGTCCAGATGACAACAAACATATTCCAAACAAAAAAGAACATACTGATTCTTTTACTTGAAACACGATCATCCCCAACATAGATCACGTGTCTTTCAAAATTCAAAAATCTCTTAACCTTACCTTTCAAATACGAGACCGTATCCTGTAAAAAATTACCTATCTTGTTTTTTATTTTGTATAAAAACATCACCATATGCCGATGCTACTATTAAACTTTAACTAAAGCAATTTTTTTTGCTTTAATTGGCAAACTGTAATAAGTTCGTCCATAGGCGTGACCCATTCATCTAATGGTTAGGATACAACCCTCTCACGGTTGGTATACGAGTTCAAATCTCGTATGGGTCACCATTATATTCAATATAACAATGATTAGAATTTTGTTTTTAGTGTTATGTTTTATGGGTTCGTTATCAGCAAAACCATCAACTAAAAACTTATTTTTTGAAACAAATAAAGATATAGAAACAAAACTTGAGATTACTGATACGGATATGAAGATATATAAAGAGACAATAAAATTATTGGAAAAGGGTGATTATGTGGAGTCATTGTCTTGGGCAAATTCTATAGAGAGCGAAAATTTAAGAGATGCTATGTCTGTTCTTGTTTTATGGAATAAATATAAAAAATTAAATGAAAATGACCATGAGAATAATTTTAGTGATTTGCTTGATTTTATTCGAACTCACCAGTATTTACCGGATATAGATGTCCTAAAGGAGAAAGCGGAAAATATGTATATAAAAAATGATATTCCGTACCAATTTGTTGAAAAATATTTTCAAGAAATTTCTCCCAAAAATCCCAAAACGGTTTTAAAGTTGTTATATTATAAACAAGAAAATATTCAAAAGGTTTTCCACGAGTTTGGTTTTGCCGGTAATAGTTTAGAATTGTTTATAAAAGTCTATGGAAAGAATTTAACGAAAGAAGATTATAACAGGAAGATTGAAAATCTTATTCTTGATAAAAAGTTTGATAGTGCAAAATTTCTTTTTCAATTCATTGATGAGGATTACAGAAAATTGTATTCAAGTATTATAAGAGGTGATTATAATAATATACCGAAATCATTAGGTGACAATGAATTGTTACTATACAACAAATTTTTAAAATTACATAGAGGTAAAAAAGCAGAGGCACCTGATATTTTGTTGAATTTGAAGAAGGAATTATCTTATCCAGACAAATGGTGGGTATATCAGAAATATTACAGCAGGGAGTTTTTTAAAAAGAAAGATTACAAGAAGGCCTATTTTCTTGCTACAAATTGTGTTCTAAGGAGGGGAACGCTGGATTATGCTGATTCTGAATGGCTAGCGGGTTGGTTATCTCTTGAATTTTTAAATGATCCGAAGACTGCCTATAGGCATTTTTTTAATTTGTTCAGTAATGTTACCTATCCGATCAGTAAATCGAGGGGGGCATATTGGTTGGGGCGGACGATGGAAAAGGCAAATAATAAAAAAGATGCTATCGAATGGTATAAGGAGGGTTCAAAATATACTCTGTACTTTTATGGGCAGTTGTCGATGTATGCAAGAAATGAATTGTTGAATGTGCCATCTTTGACTGGAACTAATCCGTTGCCAGAAGTACCAACATTTACAGAAAAGGAAGAGAGTAATATCATTTCGGATGAAATTACTACACTGGCCTATCTAATAAAAAATACGGGTGGTACCAGGGATCACTATACTAAATTGTTTAGAAAAGCGATAGATAATACTCAATCGTTAGGCGAAAGGGCAGCAATTTTCGAAATTGTTAAGAGTACGAAAGATGAAGCATTGGTTACTAATATTGCAAGGTATTTATCCTACAAGGGTATATATTTTGTTAACAATCTGTTTCCAGTGCTTGTCATGATAAATTTAGAGAATACTAATGCTAATTTAATACATGCGATTATCAAGCAAGAAAGTGGTTTTCATATATCTGCCGAAAGTAAAGTTGGGGCAAGCGGCTTTATGCAGGTTATGCCATCAACAGCAAAAGATGTTGCAAATAGAATGAAAATAAAGTTTGATAAAAAAGCATTATCTACAAATCCAATATATAATATATTGATAGGATCTTACTATATAAATATGTTGTTGAACCAATTTAATGGTAATCAGATTTTGGCAATTGCTTCTTATAATTCTGGTCCAAATCCTGTGAAAAGGTGGATAGAAAGATATGGTGATCCAAGGGAAATGGGTGATGTGAAGGATATTGTAAATTGGGTAGAGTCGGTTGAATACAGTGAAACGAGAGATTATATTCAAAGAATTATCGAAAATAGTGTGGTTTATGAGTATATTTTACAAAACAATAACACATAAATTTGTTTTTTTTTTTTTTTAGGGTAAAATGATCTCCAGTTATAATTAAGCAGATAGTTTATGTATGGGGAGGATGGTAGTGCAAGAGAAAAGGAAACGATACCGATATTTCTTTCAAGCGACGATAATTACTCACCATTTGTTGCTTCAACAATAGCGAGTGTTTGTTATAATACGAAGAGTTTTATAAAATTTTATGTGTTGAGCGATGGCATAACCAAAGAAAATCAAGATAAAATAAAAACATTAAATAGTAAGTTTAACAATTTTGATATTGAATTCTTGGAGTTAGATTTTTCAGAAATATTTAAAGATATGAGGTTAAATTTAGTCAGTAGTTCAGCGACGTATTTCCGTTTTCTTGTTCCTGATATGAGGTTGGATCTGAAAAAAGTTATATATTTGGACATTGATTTGATAGCGATGGGTGATGTTTATGAGTTGTATAGTCAAGATTTGGAAGGTAAAGTTATAGGTGCTGTTATGAACAGGCTAGACAGACCTTATTCTGGATTAAAACAAAACTCAAGAGAACATATATATTTTAATGCTGGAATGCTTTTGATAGATTGCGAAAAATGGAGAACGCAAAATATAACCAAAAAATTATTCGAGATAGAGGAAAGAGAAAGGGAAAATATAGTATGTCAGGATCAGGATTGCCTAAATATATTATTTGATAATAATTATAAGCGACTTGATTTGAAATTTAACCTTACAAATCTACATGTTCATTGGAGCAGATATAGACGAGTAAAATTAATACCACAAATAGTACGGGCTAAGAGGAATTGTATTATAAGACATTATGTCGGTGTAAAACCTTGGTGTACTTATAAAATAAATTCGTGGGGTTTTGGAGCGTTTTGGATATATATGAAAATGACACCATTTTACAACGAAATTAAAGAAAAATACATTGAAAGGAATGCTTTTAAGGATTGTGGATTTTTTGCGAGGATTGCAAAAAAAATAAGAAATCATTTTTAATCAGAAATTTCTTTCTATTTTTTGTATGATATTGTTTACGCTAGCATCATTATTCAACAGGTCTGCAATTTTGTTGTAGGCAAAGATAATCGTAGCATGATTTTTGTTAAAAAATAGCGATATTTCCGGATAACTTTTTGTTGTATGTTTTCTACAAAGGTAGAACATTATCTGTCTCTGCAATGCAAACCTTCTACTAGTAGACAAAATATCTTCATT
>JAIRSX010000042.1 GCA_031255235.1 Rickettsiales bacterium | reverse complement strand
AGAACACCAAATACTATTGTTTTACCTGTTTTGCTCCTCTTCCTCTTCCTCTTTTTGAACCAAAGTAATACTTTCATCTAATTCTACTTCTTCTCCATTTATTTGTTCTCCTATATCTGTTTTGATATGTTGCATATTTATTTTGACAAAAAATGGCAATACTTTCGTATATATATTGCTCCTCTGAAAATATTTAAAAACCTATTTATCATCCTATAAATTCTGAATTACAAAAAAAAAGGGGGGGGGGGGGGGGGGTTGTCTATTGGTTTTTCTATATTAAACCCTTTTATATTTATGTGCTTTGTGATGCTGTTTTAAATCTAAGAAAGAAAAAACATCACATTATTGATACTGTTTTAAATCTAAGAAAAAACACACCCTATTATTTTTTCTTATTTGATAATATCCACTTAAATGACTATGCTTTATCATATATATTCTCTTTAGAATACATTTTTATAAAATTATATTCTAGTCAAGCACTATAATTTATATCTGTTCTCCCAAAAATTCAACACCTCTATCAAATCTATTGGTAGTTCCATTGGTTGTAGTTTCCCATTGGATTTCATCACTTTTATTTTTAAAATTAAAAAAAATATGTGTGGAAGGTAATATGCCAGAAGATATATTCCATGTTGGATCCAGTTCAACCCACTCTCCATTTATAAATGAAATATTCCAGGCATGATTATCAAATTTTCTCTGTTCTTTATTATAACTCATACCGGAAACAGTAATTGTAGGAATTCCGGCAGTTCTTGCTAATTCCATATAAAGTAAAGCATACTGTTCACATACACCCTGTTTAATTCTCAAAATATCTTCTGTAGTCATATCTCTTCCGAAATAGTTTAAATTGTAAGTTATATTATCATATACATATTGAATTATTGCTTTATGTAAAGGTACATTGCCATTTTTTGTTTGTATTTCAAAAATTATATTCTGAAGAACGTTTTTTGTTTTGTTTGAAGACACCTTCAGGTAGTTTACAGGATCGAGAGTGATATATTCCTTGTTCTCCAGATCCTTTTGAACTATAGCATCAACTTCTACATATGCCTGTCTCAACTTTAATTTATTAAAATTTACTTTAAAGTAGTCTTTTTTTTCTTCAACCTTTCCTTCTGTATTTACTTTATATTCTAATACCTTATTGGTTCCACCTCTAAAATATATAGGCATAGATAACTCTAAAATTTTTAGTGGTTCTGGGCTATTAATCTCAATGTCAGCAAAAACTTTCCACTTTGTTTTTTTTAGAGTAAGAAAAAAGGAGTCAGATATGCCACTTTCAGGAATTTTACCTTTCCATGTATAAACATTATAATTTCTGGTAAAAATGTCATTTAGTGAACTATAAACCAAATAATTATTCGGCACATTAACTACAACAGTTGCATTTGCATCTTTCATAAAAGGTGGAATACTAACCCATTCCTGTCTATTATACAAGAAATCGCTAACCTCGCGATATGTAAATTCAAAAGTCAAGATTGAATTGTTAAATGCTTTATCAAATTTGAAATTTAACTCATTGTTATTAAAAGTGATCCCAACTTGTTTTTTGCCACTAACTTTGGCATTTATCAATTTAATTTTTTGTGTTTTATCAAAAATATATGTCCATGAACTTGAAAAGTATTTGGGTTCTAACCTTATAATCGCCACAATCTTTACACTAACTTCCCTACCATAGTCGGTAAGTTTAATATTTTCCTCATAGTTTGTAAATTGCAATTCAGCAAAAACATTTGCCACGAATAGAAAAAGCAAAAATATAATCTTTTTAAACATATTTTATGTATCTGTCATTACCTCTAATCCCTTTATGAAAGGGTAAGGGTTTGTTATTACAAATCAAATTTATATTAAAAATCCAAATTCCCAAACGCCATCTTCAACTTTTATTCTTAGGTCGTTATACTTGGTATCAAAATTGCTCCATATTTCACGGAAACGATCTTCCAATCTGAGTGTTTTTATCCATTCATCAATTTTACTCGCATTGTAAGATTTTAGATTGGCACTCATAGTAAATGCTCTTTTGATTTGATACCAACCGGCATTTTTATTCAGTTGTAATGCTGTTTTGACTTTATCGAATGTTCCATGTTTCAATAAATCTTCATATAATATGTAAATCTGCTTACAAATTTTATAAACTTCACCTGCTACCGATGTAAATTCAAATTCTTTCAAATAATCTGGCATATAAAAATTTTCATATTTTTTATCAACTAAATCGAAAATTTTTATTTCCTTCTTTGCAATGTAATCAGAAAAATCGGCGGGAAGAATATTTAAATCCTGTGGTGTATATGGGAAAAAATAATTAACAATTTTCCAATCTTTATTTTTATAGTTTAAAGTGCAATCACTTGTGTTATTTGCTCCGTTGAATAAAGCATATATCACACAATTACCTATAAACTCTTTACTTAATTCTTTATTTGGTGCTAAAAATTGATCCCTGTCATTTAACCATGTAGGGGCAATGCACTTACGAACTGCAAGATAAATTAATGATTGAGTTAGATTTGCGAAAGGAACAATACCATTACCATGACCATGTCCAGCAGGACTACTTAAAGTATAGACCAAATTGTTGTGTTGAAAATCATTTCCCATAAAACCACTTATGTAACCAATTTGGTATTTATTTATTTTGTCTTGTTTAATATTCGATTGACTTTTATAAATCTCTAAAGGGTTACTTAACGGAGGCGATATAATATCACATTCTGCTGTCTTACTATTGGGATCGTTGGGTTTTGTTTTTGGTAACCAGTCGTTTATATATTTTCTGTCATAATAACTATAGTTGTAAAAGGTTTTTAGTCCAGTTTTTTCTATGATTTCAATTTTTTCTCTTCTGCCCCC
>JAIRSX010000019.1 GCA_031255235.1 Rickettsiales bacterium | reverse complement strand
ATCGATTTGTTCTATACGATTTACTTTCTTGAGTTCCCTTAATATTGTTGCAAATTCCTCTGGATCGCAAGCACAAGAAGAATGTCTATCTTCCGATCTCGAAAACGCACTATCACCTTCCATACATCCAATACTCAGTTCACCACTATCAAATACAACAATTCTAAGCGTAGGGTCCACTGCTGGCACTGCTTTACCAGACTCTCGAGGTTCTTGCTTTATCAAATGAAAATCTACACCAGTGAGCGGTATTACAAAGGAAAGTCTGTTAGTAATCCGAATATCGTTTGAAATTGTAGAAGTAGTCTCATAACGAGTTATAGATATCTTGGATCTTCTTTTATCTTCAGAAACTTCTTTCTTAGACTCATCTTCAAATTTTCCCGAACTAGCCGTTTTTAATTCTGGTTTATTACCAATAACAACACGTTCTTTTGTAATATCCCTATAGGCCACTCCAGCCACAGCACTACTAGTCCTAAGTACCTCCAGACCACCATCAAACATCGCATTAAATGCAGCATCAGCTTTCACTAGTTTTTCTGGTAGTACTGGTTGTGATGCTGGTTGTTTTGATTTTGATTTTGCTGGTTGTTTCGGTGCTGGTGCTGTTGGTGCTGGTGCTGGTGCTACTATTGGATCTGGTGCTGGTGCTGTTGCTGCTGGTTTTGTTAAATCTTCCATAATTTTCTCCTTTTTTTTTGAATTAATAATTGATATACTATGATTATATGCTATTTTTTTGCCAAAGTCAAGATTATTCGGCATCCATAGAGCCGGTATAATCTTCATTGAACATTTATTCAACGTTGATTGAAATGACTCTATAAAATTTAAACCAAAATCTTCTCCATAAATGTCATCTATAAGCAGAAAAGTAAACTTATAGACTATTTTAATGTCTCTCCATACAGATATGCATCACTAAGTAACCCAATAGATAATGCATATTTTGTGCTATTATTCCACCTCATAATAACCCTAAAATTTTCATAAACTAAAAATAGCGGTCCTTCCTTTCCCATTGGGGCAACTATTTTTGCTTTCAAATTTTTTGCATTTTGTATACTTTTTCCATTGTAACTTTTAACGCCATTATTAATAAAAAAACTCAAATCTCTCCATTCTTTTGAATTTGCCAAACTCCATAATTTTTCATTATTGACATCAAAATTAACAGGTCTCCCCCATCTATATTTACTATTCCAACCCATTTTTGATAAATAATTTGCTGCAGAAAACACAGCGTCTGGAATACTATTATATAGATCAATTTTTCCATCTTTGTCCCCATCAACAGCATAATTAACAAACGTCGATGGCATGAATTGAAAATTACCAAAAGCGCCTGCCCAACTGCCTTTAAAATTTTCAATTTTTATTTGTTTTTTTTGAATTATCTGAAGAGCATGAATCAATTCTTTTGTAAAAAGTGTTTTTCGCCTTCCATCAAACACCAAATTAGACAAAACATTTATAATGTACGATCTACCCATATTTTTTCCAAAATGGGTTTCCATATCCCAAAACGCAACTATTAAATAAGGTGGAACACCATATCTTTGTGTTGCTTTATTAAGTATCTTTTCATATTGTTTTAGCTGATTCCTCCCTCTTTCGATCCTACTTTTGTTAACTATACTACCATAATAGTCCAAAAAAGTCTTTTGAGTCTCTGGCTGGTTCCTGTCAAGATGAATAATTTTTTCATTTTCACGTACATCCTTAAAGGCTATGTCTAAAACATCCTGCCTGATAGAATATTTTTCTCTTGCTTCTTTTTTAAAATTTTCCTTCCATATTTCAAAAGTCGGCAATGCACCCGGTTCTCCTGCATAAATAACTTCTTTACCCTCAGCAAGAGCACCAACAAAAAAAATACAAAAATACAAAAACACCATCACTAACCAAAATGCATAATTACAAAAAAGATAAGATATACTAATATTCAGATACTAGTACTGAGAAACACCACTTCCATCCAGTATAACAATAGGAGCATCAATTGGTTCTCTTTCTTGTTGTTCCTCTTCCTTATTTTGTTTTGTTTCAGTTCTATCAGATGTTCCTGTAATATCGTCATTTCTCATAGTATATAAGATATGCAAAACTGACTTCTTAACATATTTTGGATCTTCTCTTATTTTTTCGTTTTGCAATTCATTTATAATAGCAATTTCTTGTTTAACAACAGACAAAGACTTGTTATTTAGCATATCACCAGTAATAACAGCAATCATTTTATCCGGCTCTTTTACCATTCCATTGTTTACGGGATCACCTGCCTTGATTCTGTCCACATATTGCATACCTTCAACAACTTTTCCAAATATCGTATATTGTCCATCTAACTGTGGAAAGGTCTCACCGGTAACTATAAAAAATTGGCTATTAGCACTATTTACATCCGATGCCCTTGCCATGGATAACGTACCCCTAATATGCTTTTCATTATTGAATTCTGCTTTTAAGTTTCCCATTTTACTACCACCTCTTCCAGTACCAGTAGGATCACCAGTTTGTGCCATAAAACCATTTATAACCCTATGGAAAACTATATCGTCATAAAATCCATCCTCAACTAAACTTTTAACTCTCTGAATGTGTCTTGGAGCAATTTGAGGATATAATTCTGCCACAACAATTCCGTCCTTTAATTCAATATATAAAGTATTTTTAGGTTCTAAGTCTTTTTTTTGTCTTTGAGTAGACATATACTTCTCTGCTTCCTCCTCAAGTTCTTCTGCTGTTTTTTGTCTTGTATTGGAGATTTCGCGTTCGTCCCCTAAAAATGGTTCCTCCATCGAATCGGTGGCATTAACCCCGTCAGCCATTACCGGAACAAGGCACAACCAAAAAAATATAAATATAGGAATAATACGTTTCATACAGGTATAGTTAAAAACTTTTGAAATTAAAAAACAATTTTTTATTTATCATAGTAATGATTCCAGTTTTCTTAGCAAGCAATGATAATTACGCACCATTTGTTGCGACGACCATTGCTTCAATTTGTTACAACACAAAATCTTTTGTCAATTTTTACGTATTAGAAAGCAACATTTCCGAATTTCACAAAAGACAGATTGAAAGCTTAAGGGACAAATTTAACAATTTTTCTATTGAATTTTTGAGAGTAAGACCAGAACTATTTAGTAATTTTTCTTTTCATCTGTCTCATATATCGCTTGATATGTATTCAAGATTCTTTATGTTTGAGCTGAAACCAGATATCAAAAAATCAATCTATATTGATGTGGATGTCGTTGTGTTGGGAGACATTGCAGATTTGTACAATACCGATTTAGAAAATTATCCATTGGGAGCCATTCATGACCTATTGCCTAAAAATAGAAAATTCAAATATTTGCACGACGTAATGAAAATAGCGCGGGAACATATGTATTTTAATAGTGGCGTTTTACTTTTTGACAATACAAAAATAAGTAAAAATTTTTCGAAAGAGATATTTGAAATGCTTGTAAAATATAGAGAACATGTTAGATTTGGCGATCAAGACACGTTGAACTTGTATTTTAATAAAAACTATAAAGTTTTAGACATTAAATATAATTACATGAATAAACATGTAAGAAACAAAATGCCATGTGAAAATGTTATTATCAGACACTTTGAAGGTTCAAAAAAGCCTTGGCATTCTGATAGATGGTATCATGGCGACAAGATGGAGTGCTTTAAAGATTGGTGGTTTTTTGCAGAAATGACCCCATTTTATGCAGGATTACAGGCAGATTTCATTGCCAGTAAAGTTGAGGACAAGATAAAAAATAAAAAAATTTTGAAAAAGATTTTTAATTTTTTCAGCAATAAAAAATAAAATTGAATTATTGACTTATTACAGTCCTCTTGTAATTGCAACACCTCTTTATAAATTATCTTATAATTGCGACCTTTTTATCCTTAACAGATTCTTTTGTTACAATAACCTTTTTAATTGTTTTGTCGCTTGGAATTTCAAACATAGTTTCCAATAATAAGTTTTCAACAATGTTTCTCAAACCTCTCGCACCAGTCTTTTTCTCAATAGCAAGTTTTGCAATCTCAGTCAAAGAATCATTTTCAAATTCCAATTCTACGCCTTCCATCTCAAACATTTTTTTGTATTGTTTTATAATTGCATTCTTTGGTTCCAACAAAACTCTAACCAAATCTTCCTTTTTCAACTCATCAGTGGTACAAATAATTGGCATTCTACCAACTAATTCTGGTATCAATCCAAATTTCACCACATCAACTGTATCAACATTTGCTATGAGTTTTTTGATTGCCTCAGGATCTTCTTTGCTCTGAACCTTTGCACCAAAACCAATGCTTGTGTCCTTTCCTCTTTCAGCAACTAACTTTTCGATACCAAAAAAAGCACCACCACAGATGAACAAAATATTCGTTGTATCAATACGCAACATTTCTTGATTTGGATGCTTTCGTCCACCCTGTGGTGGTACATTTGCTACAGTTCCCTCTATAAGTTTCAGTAACGCCTGTTGAACTCCTTCACCACTAACATCCCTTGTAATGGACATATTTTCACTTTTTCGCCCTATCTTATCAATTTCATCAATATAAATGATTCCTTTTTCTGCCTTTTTAATATCCATATTAGAATTTTGTATAAGCCTCAATAGAATATTTTCAACATCTTCACCGACATAACCTGCTTCCGTAAGAGTTGTAGCATCAGCAATTGCAAAAGGAACATCTAAAACTCTTGCTAAAGTTTGTGCCATTAAAGTTTTACCACTACCGGTAGAACCAATGAGCAAAATATTTGATTTAGTGATTTCTACATCATTTTCAATATTGATATTATTGATTCTTTTATAATGATTATAAACAGCAACAGACAATATTTTTTTTGTCTTGTCTTGCCCTATAACATATCCATCTAGAAAACCTAAAATATCTTTCGGTTTCAGATTATTCTTGTTAAAAACTACACCTTTCTCATCTTTTAGTTCTTTATCAACAATACCAGCACAAAGATCTATACACTCATTACAAATATTGGCACCACCACCCCCAGCGATTATTTTTTTAACATCCCTCGCGTCCTTGCCACAAAACGAGCAGACAAGTTTCTTCTTACCTTCAAACATACTCATAACATTATATAGAAACTAATTCTTTCCCTGCTTTGCTTTACATCTCGGTTTTTTATCATTCAAAATAACCAAAGACTTACCTCGCCTAACAACTTTACAATTCTTATCTCTATTTTTTAAATTCTTAATTGAGCCTACTACTTTCATACTTAATATAAAATAATATTTAGTTAATATAGAATTTAAATTATATAAATCAAATTTATTGTTGATATTTAATCTTATTCAACTGCTACATTAAAAAACATACCATCGCAATAAAAATTAAAACAATAAACTAAACATAAAACATACAATTAAGATAAGAAATAAAGAGAGTGTTTATCATAATAAACACTCTCCCCTATTACCACATCATACTTTTATTAAAAATCTATCAAAAATTACCTTGTCCGTGACAACATCCTATTTGTCTTTTCAATTATTCTATCTGCACCCTCACGAAAAAGTTTTTCTTCCCTCGCAACATAAGAATTTAACAAAGAAACATAAGCATTTAAAGATTTCTCGTCATTTTTAAACACTGAAGCTTTATACGGACTTAAAAAACTTGAAACACTTTTTCCAGATTTTATTAAATAATTAACAACACTGCTTATTGGACAAAGTTTACAACCATCCTTTGTTTTATAAACAAACGACACTTTTGAAACTAAAACTCCAGGTAATTCCAAAATACTTCCTTTTCCTACAGATTCCAACCGTTGTGTATGAGTCAACTTTTCTGTTGTAACAAGTTTTATCACTTCATGCCCTACTCCATTTTCCTCTTTTTTGTTTGGTCCTGTCACCTTACTTTTCTTTTTAACCACTTCCCTCTTTTCAGTTATCTCCCCTTTTTCTTCACGTAATTGCTGCAATACAAATGCTGATGTTTCAACCTCCTCCCCTTCATTTAATTCCACCGTCTCATTTTTCTTATTAACTGTTTCTTCGCTTCTAATTGTTTCCTCTTTTCTTTCCTGTAATACAGATACTGATGAGTCAACCGCCGGTTTAATTGTTGGCCTAACTACCGGCTTAACTACTGGTAACACAAGAGGAGATCTCGGTGTAGCAGGAACAAGAGGAGATGGACTTAGAACAGATATTTCATTCTTTGGCGATCTGACTTCATCTTTTTCTCCAAGTCGAATTGCACCTTTTCCATTTGCTAAACTTTCAAAATTTCTAATTGCTGCCCTTCCATATCTTACAAACTCATAAATTGCCTCCATAGTATGCACACCACAAGAGAAACCATCTTGTTGAACATTTGTACGCAATTCCTTACCTGACACTCCTCTACCCATACTATTTACAATATATTCCTCTCTTGCTCTATTAAAACTAGTTCTGTCTATTCTATCACCTTCAATCTTTAATCTATCTAAATCAATATAACCCATCTTCGCAATATGATGACCACCATTACTTGAAGGAAAAGCATATGGTATTTTCCCCTTCAACCCCATGCAACATAGCAATAGCAACCGATCTTCTAAAAATAATAAGAATCTTCCTTTCCCGCCAACAATCCATTTGCTGCCGTACCATGTGCCCACTGTGGCAATAACAGAATAGCCTTACCATTGCTATCTGTATATAAGAAATCAGGAACACGAAACATCCCAGTATTTTCTGTCAAACCATCTGTTTTTGCTCGTCTGGCTGTCTCACCATCATTCACAAAAACCAGATTACCACTTTCATCAACACCATGATGGTATCTATACAAAGTGTCACTACCACCAACAGGTTTTTTGAGCGACAGATCTTCACAGATAGAATCACACATGTCGGCCATATCATCTACCAAAGCTCTACCATTCATAGAATAACCTCTGCCGTTACCACCAACAAGTCCCTCCATCCACCTTTTCTCTCCTCTCTTTTTCTTTGCTAACTCTTTAAAACTCATATTCAACCACCTTTTTATCCTTTTTCTTGAAAGTATCGTAATATGATATAAAAGTCAAAAATTTATACTGTGATGAAGTTTTCAAGTCAATATTTGTACTTGAAAACTTTAAGAGAAATCTAAATATACCAAGATTCTTTGAAGTGTATAAGAATTTTGATACTAATTTTATTGCCAGATGTAGATT
>JAIRSX010000117.1 GCA_031255235.1 Rickettsiales bacterium | reverse complement strand
ACTTATTGGGTAAATAAAAAAGAAATATTTGCTAATATAAATAAATACTGTGGATATAACACCTATACAAATAACCTAGTTCCTATAAAACATTTAAGAATAATAGAAAATAATGAAATAGACGAGGATGTGGCATGAAAAAAATAAAAAGCAAGAATTATAAGGCAATCCCAAATGCAAGAGAAAAAATTGACTTTATAAAAAAATAAGATTATCTATTCGAATAGAATGTTTGTAAAAAATACTTACACTGGTTTTTTTTGGTGGCTCTAGTTAGATTAGAGCAAGTATTTTTTTGGTGTGAGAATGTTATATTTTTTAGGGATTTCCCAGAAATATAAAAAGTATTAAATAATTAATTTTAAAAAAAAGAAATAGATTTTATGAAAATAAGATGTTTTATTAGCAGTCTAATAATAGTTTTTGCAATGGCTGCTTTGTTGAATGCAAGAGAGATTTTAGTTGGAATTAGTCCAATCCGTCCTCCTTTTATGTATGTTGATGAAAATGATGAAATCAAAGGGTACGATCCTGACATAGCAAGAGCAGTACTAAAAAAATTAGGTCATACTCCAAAGTTTGTAAATATGACGTATGACGGTCTAATCCCTTCCTTAATAACTGGAAAAATTGAAATGATTGCTTCTGGCTTATCCATAAATGACGAAAGAAAAAAGAAAATTGATTTCAGTGATTATTACAATGAAACTGGTTCAAAAATTGCTGTACTTGAAACAAGTAATATAAAGTCGTTAAAGGATTTAAAAGGTAAAAAAGTTGGAGCGGAAATAGGAACTGTTCAAGCGGATTTTGCTAATGAAAATGCAAAAAAATATGGGTACAAAGTTGTCATATTTAATGCAGCAAATGAGATGTTTTTGGATTTAATCAAAAAAAATGGTGGCATAGATGCTATGATTGAAAATGAAATTTTGGCATTAAACTATAACAAAACAAACAACAGGAAAGTAAAAGTTGTTGGAGAGCCAATAAAACCTTCAAAACATGCTTTTGGGATTCAAAAAGACAATGAGAAATTTGTTGAACAAGTTAATGATGCTCTTAAAGAATTAAGAGACGAGGGGGGGCAACAAAGACTCCATGAACTTTATTTTGGATTTTAGTAAAATAATTTTTGACTTTATTTAAAAATAAAATATCCTTCAATTTGAGATAAAAATGACGATGACTTTTAATATTAAGTTATATTTTAAAGAAGTTGTGGGGGAGTATAAGAGGATTATATTCCCTACGAAGGATGATGTTGTGAAAACTTCCATTTACATATGCGTTATAGTTTTTTTAACTGCTTGTGTAATTTGGTTGTCTGATTTTTTAATTTCTAATGTGATGAAGGTAATTTTTGGGTTGAATTAAAATGGCAAAATGGTATATTATAAATGTTATTGCTGGTCAAGAACAAGTTGTTTGTGATGAGATCAATAATACTTTCGTAAAAATTAATAGCGATATTAAAGAGGCATTTGTTCCATTAAAAAAGGTTTTTAAATATTCTCGTGGTAAAAAGATTGAAACCACACAAAAAATATATCCTAATTATGTTTTTGTTAATATGGAAATGAATAAAAAAAGTCATTCTCAAATTAGAGACATTAGTAAAGTTATGAAATTTCTTGGTTCGAAGGATAATCCTGGTGCTGTTACAGAAACAGAGATGGAGAAAATTAAGAACATGGTTGAGAGAGAGAATAGCGAGGAAATAAAAGATACTTATGAAGTGGGCGATTTAGTTAAGATAATAGATGGGCACTTTGAATCTTTTGTTGGTAGTGTCGAAAGCATAAACAAAGAAAAAAATACTTTAAAAATTTCTGTGTCTATCTTTGGAAGACCTACAATGGTTGATATAGAGGTTGATAAAGTTGAGAGGGTTTAATTAAGAGGAGAAAAATGGCAAAAGATAGTAAAAAAGAAGTGATAGGTTTAATTAAATTGCAAGTTCCATCTGGGAAGGCAAATCCGTCACCGCCTATCGGTCCTGCGTTGGGACAGAAGGGTGTTAATATCATGGAGTTTTGTAAACAATTCAATGAGAAGAAATTTGATTATCCAGTAGGAACACCGATTCCTACGACTATTACAGTCTATAAAGATAAGAGTTTTACTTTTGTAACAAAACAACCACCTGTTACTTTTTTAATAGAGGAAGAGACAGGTGTTAAGAAAGGATCGTCAGCAGTAGGTAAAGAATTTATTGCTAAGATTACTCAAAAACAAATTGAAAATATTGCTAAGAAGAAAATGGAAGATATGAATGCTGATACTTTGGAGCAGGCAATGTCTATGATTGCTGGAAGTGCTATTTCGATGGGTTTTGAAGTTGTTAAATAATTAAGGAGATGTATGACTACTAGTAAAAAGAAAGTAGAAGCAGTTGCTACAATTGATGTTGCGGAAGCGATAGAATTGTTAAAAAAGGCCTGCGAAGAAAAGAAGAGAAAGTTTGTTGAAAATGTCGATTTGGCGGTAAATCTGTCAATAGATGCGAAACAAACATCACAAAACATTAGAGGGAGTGTTTCACTTCCTGCTGGAACTGGTAAATCAGCCAGAGTTATTGTGTTTACGGAGGATGAAAGTTTAATAAAACAGGCAATGTCTGCTGGTGCGTTGGAAGCGGGCTTTGATAATTTAGTCAAAAAAGTTGAAGGTGGATGGTTAGGTTTTGATTATGTTGTTGCAACACCTGATGCTATGAAAAAACTTGGTAAAATTGCGAAAATTTTAGGTCCAAGAGGGCTTATGCCAAATCCAAAGAATGGTAATATTACAATAGAGATTGAGAAAGTCGTTAAAGAAGTTTTGAAAGGTAAAGTTGATTTTAAAAATGACAAATTTGGTATAGTTCATGTTGGTATCGGAAAAATTGATTTTAAAAGTGAGGATTTGATCACTAATATCAAAGCAGTTGTTACAGCAATCAAAGAAATTAGACCGGAGGGTGTAAAGGGAAAATATATAGACAAGATATTTTTAACGAGCACTATGGGGAAAAGTTTCTTGATAAATGTGTAGTTTTATCACTATAGGTTAATTTATATAAAAATATATCGTTTTTTGAAAACAATGTGTTTATTGATTTTTTAGGTGGGAAGGATAGACTGTGAGTGGTTTGTTTGGTATAGCTTATAGAAGTTGTGCGATGTGAATTTACACCTACTAGAATGAAATTTTTCACATAATGATATATTATAATGGGAGAGGTTTGGGGGATACACATTGTTTTTTGTTGTATATCTACAAAA
>JAIRSX010000073.1 GCA_031255235.1 Rickettsiales bacterium | reverse complement strand
ACTTAAACTATTTAAAATCTATTAATAAAACTACAGAAAAATATAACGCCTCTATCAAATATTTTAAAATTGACATGCGAACAGAATTCCTTAAACGAAATATTAGTTTTTCAAACGGCAATACTGGGTTGTTGTCACATATTTCAATTTCCGCATACAATCGTTATATGATTCCAAATTTGGAACCAAATTTAGATAAGGTTTTATATATTGATACTGATATTATAGTAGTTGATGATATCAAAAAGTTATATGAACAGGATTTGGAAAAATATGCTCTTGGTGCTATAAATGAATCATATCTTTTTTTACGCGAACCCCAACCTGATAGATTTGCTTTACCTTGGCATTCAAAATTCACAACTGTTTTTAATGCGGGTGTTATGGTATTTGATATTAAAAAATTTAAACAACAGAATATTGTTGAAAAACTCTTTGAAACAACAAAACAAAATCAGGATAAAATATGTGGTGATCAAGATGTGTTTAATATTGTATTTAAAGACAATTTTAAAATGTTGGATACCAAATTTAACAATATGACTACAAACTTAAACTATTTAAAATCTATTAATAAAACGGATGAAATTAAAATAGAAGAGGAAAAAACTATAATTAGACATTATAATACTGGAGAAAAACCATGGAATTCAAAGGATACATTTAATGCAAATTGGTTTTGGTATTATGCCAGTAAAACGGAGTTTTACGAAATTCTTAAAAGTAAATATGATGAAACAATTAAAGATAAAATGCCTGCGATAGCTAAGAAATATGAAGCGCCAAAACCCCCACTAAAAACCACTACCATTAAAATCAAGATAAAATTATTTGGTGTTATACCTCTTTTAAAGATTAAAAGAAAAGCTAATAAAGTTAAGATATATTTATTTGACTTTATAATGATTTTAAAAATAAAAAGACGGGAATCTTAAGATAAAAAGTTAAAAACGAGTTATTTTATTGTTTTAAAAGGATTTGGCAATTAGTTGAGTTTATCTGCTTTTTAGCATCCTTTCACCCGTTTTATAAAAGGTAAAAAATTGATAGGATATAAAAAATATTTAGAAATCGTAGGAAGCGAATTGAATTATTTAATTTGATCACGAATAATGAATTGCTTAATTCAACCATGTGTAAAATATAATATCATGATGATATTTTCCTATTGAAGGAATTGCAATTCTATAAATATAGATTTTTACGCACCAGATCTAATATAATTTTTATAAATGTATACTAGGAGGATATATATGATGAAGTATAATCGTTAACTGATATTATCAAATAAGAAAAATAATGGGGTATTTTTTTCTTAGATTTAAAACAACATCACAAAGTACCGAAACATAACAGGGGCCAATAAGAAGCACTATAAAAAACACAAATAGTAATAAAAAAAAACAAAACACACACTTTTATTAAGTGTGTGTTTCTCCAACCAAATGTTAATTTTTATGGAAACAATTTACTAAATTAATTTCTTCCATATATATCTTCATACCTCTTAATGTCGTCTTCACCTAAATAATCGCCATTTTGAATCTCAATAAAAACAACTGGTTCATCAGTATCATTCGACATTCTATGAATTGCTCCAAGTGGTATATAAACATGCTTGTCTCTTGAAGCGATAATTGCATCTTCATTCAAAGTAATTGTTCCAACTCCTTCTACAACAATCCAATGTTCACTACGATGCTCATGCGACTGCAAAGAAAGCTTGCTCTTCGGGTTAACAACTATCCTCTTTACTTGAAAAGTGGTACCCCTCAATATTGTTTGGTAAGTACCCCAAGGTCTAACAACAACTTCTTCCATAATAATATATTATTTTGAATAAAACTCAATAATCAAATTGAATTCAACCTCAAAAGGATATGGAATATCCGCAACAAATGGTCTATTTAAAAACTTAATTGATAAATCTGTTGGATTAACTTCCAAATAAGGAGGAATAGATCTCTCGTTACTTTGAACTGATTCCAATATAAGAGGAATTTTCTTTGACTTCTCTACGAGTTTAATAACATCATTTGGTTTAACCGAGTAAGAAGGAATATTAACAACTTTGTCGTTAACCATAACATGTTTATGACTAACAATTTGCCTTGCAGATTGTATCGTTGGAGCAATATTTGCTCTATAAATTACACTGGCAAGTCTACTTTCCAATAACCCAGCAAAACTATCTTCCGTGTTACCTTTAATTTTTTTAGACTTGTCAAAAAGGGTCCTAAACTGAGACTCCTTCATATCATAGTATTTTTTGACTTTTTGTTTTGCCTTCAAATGAATACCATGATTAGTTTCCCTTCTAGCAAGAGATCCGTGTTGACCGGGTTTTGAACTTCTTTTTAAAAATGGGTCATTTTTCCTGCCCCACAAACTGACACCAAGTGCCCTACTAACCTTTTTTTTTGCTTCAATTCTCTTTGTCATATCTTTTTTTTTAATTTAACCAACCGCCTGAGAGTAAATTATATCTATTATTTATTTTTAATAAATCAAAAAAATATACCGTGGTGGGATTGACTAAATAAAGTTGATTTTTTTTATTTTTGTCATTTATTGTTCTATTTATTTTAATAAATGATTGAATATGAAATCAGTTTCTAATTGTAATTGTAAATATTGTAATTGTA
>JAIRSX010000038.1 GCA_031255235.1 Rickettsiales bacterium | reverse complement strand
TTATTTCTTTCGTCCCATTTTTTGAGTAACCAACTGCTACTATTTGGTTTTGATTCACCATTTACAGTTCCAACATTATACTTTATTTCAATATCAAGATCCTTTGCAACTGGAATTTCTGGAATATTGTTTGCTGTTCTATCACCACCCTTTGCAAATACTAAAATAGCATCTTTATATTTTTCTCTTGCTTTTTTAAGTCCATCACATGCACTACCATCACTATCATCAAACGATAGAACATCTATTACTCCTCTTATATTTTCTAAAATTATTTTTCTTGTGAACTCATTCATGAAATTCTGACCTTTCTTTCTACATAACCAAGCATCACTATTTAATAACACTATTACACCATCACTATTATTTCTACTCTCTATTATGTTAGAAATATGTCCTTCGTGTATTGGATCAAAACCACCACTAACTATATAATATGTTTTTTTCATAACACGATGATGCTAGATACTTCTGGAATTATGTCAAATTATTTTTACTATATAATCACAACATAAGAAAAAGACATTATTTTGAATAAACTATTGAATCAAAAAGTTTTCTAGCAACCAATAACGGGCCCTTATCAGCATAACTTCCCAAAGAAGCACCGGTTCTTATTTCTCCCACAAAAACTTTGTTTTCTATCATTTGTTTAACATATTTTTCAATCAACTTTTTAGTTTCGTTTTCTCTTTGTAGTGCTCCGTACTTGTTAGCGAATAAAACGGATTCTTCAACTTTTGAGTTATCGGTTCTAACAACTCTTTTACCTTCCGTAAAAACTTTTATAGCTTCTTCACTGGAATCGAAAATGTTGCATTCTGTTCCCTCTTCATAATTGTTAGCGTATAAAAAATAATCCACCTTATATCCAGCAGTTGTGATACCAGAACTATTTAAAGCAGTTGCTACCCTGATATTATTTTCGTTCTCTAAATTTATAAAAATACCTCTATCCATTGTTTTATATGTATCGCTTCCGCTTAACTCTGTAAATTTCATAAATACACCAGTTTCTGTTCCAGATGCGTAAATTTGTCCATCTTTCATATACAAATAGCCAATATCACTAAATACGGATTGAATCTCTTTTATGTACTCAGTCGCAAGTGTTTCAAATGCTCTTATGGTTTCATGTTTTCCACTACTGCTATCACCAACTATGATAATGTTATACGAATTACCATTTTTCAAAGTAATATTTGCCAAATAACCGTTAACTGGAAGTTTGCCCTCATCTAATATTTGTATATTAAATATAGTCAAAAGCATTCTTTTCATATAACCAAAATAATCAACTGAAACATCGTGGCTTATGTAACCGATAGTAATTCCCTTATCCTTATCCTGATAAAAATTGGTTCTTACTCCAGGTTTATTATCTTCAGCACCAAAAACCAAAATCAAATCAGGTTTTCTATTTTCATAATCTTTTGCTTCAGCTATCTCAAAAATATTTGATAGTGCAATTCCATTTGACATAAAGTTGCCATGGAAATAAACAAATGCTATTTTGTCAGCAATCTTTAGTGGGAGACACAACCACTTATTTTTATCCAACTTAATAGATGTTAATGGATTCTCATTAACTTCGTCAAAATTACCAACTATTGTTTCTCCAGAATTATTAATGAAAAATGGTGGCTGCAAAATAATTGTATCTATAAAATTTACACCTTTCAATTGCGGATAAATATCCTCATATATTTTCGCATTACTTAAAACAATACTCAAGTTTATGCCGGCATTCAACTGCCTATAAATTTTGTTCTTTGATTCAATTAATGTTTCTCTAATTTTCCGGTATGTTTTCAATATGAGAGCAGTAAAGTTAGTGATGGATTCAAAATTTCCATCATTGTTAGCACCAAAAATTGCATATCTCTCATAACTTCTCCAATAATTGTAAAAATCCCAAATGAAATTCAAGGTGATATCTTGTTTTTCAAAAATATCTTTATATTTAATTTTTGTTTGTTCTAACTTCTCCTCAATTGTTGCCTTAAAAAAAGCAATAAGACCTTCGATTATCAAATCATTTGTTTCTCCAAAACAAGATTTAAAATGTCCAAAAGTAAGTGTATCATTTTTACCAATCTTTTCAAGGTATAATTCCAAAATTCTGTAAAAACAAGAACTATTAAAAATATCTTGATGAGTTTTACAATATCCTTTAGAAAAATTAAGTACAACACTTTTTTTATCTATAGAGTACTCTTCTAACATAAGCGACCTCAAACTTGTTAAGGTAGAATATTACTCAAAAAACAAAAGTCAAATCATTTTTTGTATGGGTTTTCACTTTTCCTCATCAACAATCTAACAATTGTTTTTTGTAGATTGAAATTCTCTCTCAATTTATTTACCAAAAACCTGTCATAACTTGTTTTCTCAAGTTTTTCTGGTGAATTTGTAAAAAGAACAAATGTTGGTGGACGATTTTTTGCCTGAGTTATATATTTTAGTTTTACGTTTGTCCCTTTGAATAGAGGGGTTGCTTTTTCCTTTGTAAGTTCTCGTAGCCAATTGTTTAATTTTCTGGTTGGAATGTGTGTATCCCACTGTTCATATACCGACAAACAAGCATCGATCAACTTATCCAAATGTTCTTTATATAGAGCAGATATTGGAATTATAGGACACCCTTTAACTTGTGATGCCTTATTCCTAACTATATCGATAGCGGAATTCATAAATTTATGTTTCGCGTCTTGTGAAATCGTATCCCATTTGTTTAAAGCAAAAACACATCCGCGACCTTCTTTCACAACGACATTGGCAATATCCAAATCTTGTGTGTCAAATGGTCTTGTAGCATCTATCATAACAATAACAATCTGTGCAAATCTGATTGCTCTGATGGCATCATCCACAGCAAATTTTTCCAGATCTTCTTTTACATTATGTTTTTTTCTGATGCCGGCTGTATCAATCAATTTAATGTCTTTGCCTCTATATTTCCATCTAATAGAAATTGCATCTCTGGTTGTGCCAGCAATATCACTAGTGATAACCCTTTCATCTTTTAAAAGAGAATTTATCAGAGTTGATTTACCAGCATTTGGACGACCAACTATTGCAATGCTAACTTCATTCTCTTTTTGTTCCTCCTCTGGCATTTCTTTATGATATTTGGCAATTTCATCGTACAATAAATTGAAACCATTATTGTGTTCAGCAGACATTGGAACCGGTTGTCCTAATCCAAGTGAGTAAAAATCATTATCAAAAATATAATCTTTTAAAACGTCACATTTATTTACAATTAAGATTGTAGGAATGTTTTTTTTTCGTAGCCATTCAGCAAAATGTTTGTCAGTCGTGGTAATTCCGTTTTTTTCCACAACAAATAAAGTAATATCGGCATTAAAAATTGCTTGTTCTGTTTGTTGCATCATTTTCGATTCTAAATCCTTTCCTTTTAGATCGTATTCTAAACCTGCTGTGTCAATCACATCAAAAAGCATATCGCCTAATCGCCCTTTTTCTATTTTCCTATCCCGTGTAACACCAGCAAAATCATTTACTATGGCAATTTTTCTGCCTATGAGTTTGTTAAAAATACTTGATTTTCCTACATTTGGACGTCCAATAATTGCAATTGTAAAAGGCATACTCACCACATCATAACAGTTATATCAAATAAAGCAAAACAACATAAAATTTGAGGGATTGACTAATTAAGGTTGATTAATTATATTAAGCAATTTCTCTCTCTCCTTTTTCTTCTTTTATAGATCTTACACTTATTATATTACTCACATATTCACTATACCCACAGTACTTATTTACATTACTAAATATTCTTTTACTA
>JAIRSX010000021.1 GCA_031255235.1 Rickettsiales bacterium | reverse complement strand
TGCCCCGGCCCGGAGGGTTGGCGTGGCATTTGCCCGGCCCCTCAAGGGCCGGATAAGCAAATGCCATGACAAAGGGGGTTACGGAATAAATGCCCCGGTACTTGGGATAAAGGCGGCGGATTAGAATAAGAGTTATGGGGGTGGCGGAATAGACCGGAATGGAGCGTAGCGGAATGAGGGCTATGGAGCTAGGGGGAGCAGCGTAAAAAATGTTTAAATCTTTGGGAATGAATTTGTTTTATAGGGAGTGAAGTTGCTCCCCCTTTTGTAGTATCTATAATATTTCTTGTAATGTAGAACAGGAGTAGATGTAGAAAGTCAAACGAAAATCAATAACTGGGGATAAATTCTATTGTTTATAGTTGGTTTGTGAAAATATTTTCAAGGTTTTTGTGGAGAAAATGGTTACTTGGCAATTTACTAATCAACAGAGGGCCGGTAGGATATTTATTACCAAAATGAGAGGACTCAAAGAATGGACTAATTTTATCTTTTTCTGGATTGAACAAAATATCCCCCGTAAAAATAAATATTGGCATTTTACATGATTTTTTCTCAATGTATGCAATAGTGTCTTTTACTTTCTGATCGTCAGAATTTAAGAATGTGGAAAAACCTATAAAATCACATTTAAGCGTTACAGCTATATCGAGTAGATCATCAATTTGTTTTTCTTCAAAGCCATTCATGGATTTAGATTCTATTATTCCTATCCTTCGCCCAAGTTTTACAAAAAGGTCGATGTCTGTTATTGTCTTGCCGTTTTTAACAACATTTATATTTGAAATAAAATCAAAATAATAATTTTGTTTGTAAAGAAAATACAATAACACAAGCGTTGTTAACTGCCCTTGATCTATAGCTCGTACAATTAAATGATTTAGTTTGTAATAATCTTGTCCGGTTATTGGAACATCAATTTTGTTATTACATTCGGGACATCGATTTTTCCTTTTAAGTGAACTTAATTGCACCCATATTTTACTACTACAGAAAGGACAGTCAAAATACTTTCCTCTAATCAATATATTTTTGCTATAAATATTTTGTAACATGGCAATATATTTTTCTTTATTTTCTTTTTTAACTTTAGCGATAGATATTATATCGTCTAATGTATGTATAACATTCGGTATTTCAATTCCTCCTTCGTCATGCATTTCTGATATTTTTTTTGTAAATTCTTCACGCTTATGGTCATCTGAAGATACAAGTTTTTTAATGATTTTTTCTGTTCTGATCATTGGTGTTAATGTTGACAATAGATTAAATAAGGTTCTGTCAGAAAGGATATATAAATCTTCCAATTCGCCGAACATATTTAATGTTTGATTTAGAATAGAAGTCTTTTGAGTTTTCAAATATTTAAGGTTTACCTCCGAGAAAATACAATCGATAACTTCGCTGAATTTTGGCAGATATATAGTGTCAAAAAAATCATCACGAACAAGCTGGTGATACGGTTCAAATGCCAGATAATAATTTGCCAGCCCGACAGAGCTAATGCGATGAAATCTTTCTTCAAATCCTAAATGATGAACCGAAAACAAATTCCCAATCTTTCTAAATTGGGGAAGGAGAAATTCTTTTAGGCCTCTGATCTCAAAAACAAAAGCACCAATTGAGCCAAAACTCTTTTCATAGGGATGATTAATTTTTACTTCATTATTGACAATATTTACCACTTGAGTATTTTCAAAAAAACGCCAACGATTATTTCGTGTATGGAAATATAATCTTTCCGGTTGAAGTAATGCATTGGAAGGATATAGTTTTTTGATTTTTTGCGATATTGTAGTATCAAAACAAACAAATACAGTGTTGGTGTTGACTATTGGTTTTGTTTTTGACAAGAGGACATCCGGCACCCAGGCAAGTTTTGAATTCGTATAATATGATCGCGTATTCCAAAAATAAGAAATCGATTTAAAATCATTGTACTGCGAAATAAATAAATAATTTTTCTTATCAAAAAATATATTGCTAGCATTATATTCTATGTCATATACAGAATGACCATAACCTTCGGTTGTGAAATCAATGATGTGTGTTAGAAAATTGATAAATTTATCATCACTAAAAATATTTTTTATAGCATTATTTAAAGCAGTAATTTTGTTAATTTTTAAGTTTTTAAAAATAGATAGCTCTAGGTGTTCTAAAAAGTCACCTTCTGCAAATCCATAATTTATACAACAAAATAATGATTCTGGTGTGTTTTCCATCTTACTGGCTGAAAAAACAGATATCTCCTCATTTATATCAACTTCAAAGGTATCAAATATAGTAGGTTTATTTTGGAAATCGATTAATTGTGTGCAGAATCTCTCGATTTTATATTGATCTGTAAAGGGCTTTACTGTCATTTTTCTAAAATGCGCCGCCAGTTTTTCATCATCCAATGATGATAGGTTAAGTATTATGTCAGGATCGCTTCTTTGTACAAAATCATAAGCTGAATCAGACCATAAATAATCATCATTGGTAAATATTAAATTATTTATAATGTCTATATCACCCTGTATTTTTAAAAAAACACTACTAAAGGATTCATAATTTGATGGTTCAATAATGAACATTTTCTTTATCGGTCTTATTTTGGTTGTTATATATTCAATCCTCGCCATTTTATAAAATCCTTATTTAGAAACTTTGTTTCTTGGATTTGGTCCTTAAGAAATAGACTTTAATTCTAGAAAAACAATCCCGGTCTGTCAATACGGCATAAGACGGATATTTTTGGTCTTTGGAACATTCTGTACTATCAATAAATCTTGAGAGGAATGAGATAGTGAGTAATTGCTGTACAAGATCATTCATTTTTTTCTGTTAAGGTGAGACTTTTAAACCACCGTTCCACATGGCTCTCATACTGTTTGAAGTGAGCTTTGAGGTCATCAAGGCAGATGTGGTATTCTTTCAACAGGGCCTCTATGAGTTCTTTATCGTTGAGGGAAGTGGCTGATGTATACTCTGTCGTGTCAATTTCGTTACAAGCGAATTTGGCCTCGGGGAAGTTGTGATCGAAGATGTCGCCGCTTTTGAGTTTGGCTTCGTACTTTGACATGATTTCTTCATAGATGGCGGCATACTCGGCTTTGAGGCTGTGGTTCAGGAAGTCAACGATGTTCAGGGTTTCGCC
>JAIRSX010000087.1 GCA_031255235.1 Rickettsiales bacterium | reverse complement strand
ATAATATTATAATTTGAATTTAGTATTTGGTTAGATTACTTTGTTCCTTTTCTATTTTTCTTTCAGAATATAACCGCCCGTTGTTTATTTAACAAATTATCAAACATATTTTTGCATCAACTGAACGTTCATAATATACTGCATAATAGGTTAATAAAATTTTGTGTATGGTTATAGGAATTAGAAGGGCAGAAGCACTCGTTGTTGCACGTAATAGGATAGGTGATAGAAGTGGTGCTTTGCGAGCTGCTCGAATGGTACAGTAGTTGAAGGCAGATAAAGTAAAGCAAGAAAGGATCAATCAAGTCTTGCAACAACAGAAACAGGTGTTGCAGCGGTTGCAATATCAACGAGTTGTAACACCAGTTATTTCACAACCACAAAATCAACATGTCGCTGTTCCACAGCGACAGACTCCACATCTAGCAGGACTTAGACAGGCATATCGACCTATAAAACCGGCAAGTGCAAATCTTCGAAACGATATTGAAGGAAGATCCAATGCTACTATGCGGCAAGGTAATGTTCTTTTAGGAGGTATTGGAAGACAACTTGGAAAAATTAAACAAGACATTGTTGAAAATGACTTAAGACGTGGTGAAAAATTAAATAGGGATGCAAGACGTATTCTAATGGAAAATCAAGGGGTAAAGCAAAGATTAGAGCAAGCTCGACGTGATGTTGTTGTACAACAACAAAAGGCACGAGAACAACAATTGAGACTAAATCAGAAAGTACAAAATGCGAATGCCATTATGTTTGGTGGAATTTCACCAGATGCAAATGCTTTATTGGAACAGTTGGAAAGTGAGGTTAGTTTTATGGATGGAAAAGAAATTAAACAGAGACCGACAACACCTGAAGAACTATTACAAAAGGAAGAAACAAAATTACGAGTTGAAAAACAAGAGTTATTGGATGATACGAAAAAGACATTTAGTTTAGTTGGAGATTATCTTAAAACGCTTCCATCCGATGTTGAGGAACGTGTTCATTCGGTTGTTGCTCCTTTTCTTTTTTTCGGTGTTTCTCCTACTGCTAAAACACCACAACAAGTACTCGTTGAACTTAAAAAGGGTTATTTTTATTCTAGATTAGACGAGGGCGAAAAACCAATAGCTGATACTATTTGTCAAGTTGTAGAGACTGTTAACTATACGCATAACTTACAGAAACGATACTACGAATCATCTGGTGCTACTCAGAAGCTTCTTAAACAAAGTCTTAATGCTTACAAACAATCTGTTAAACAGAATATACAGACATTAGACTATTTGATTAAACGATCAAGAGGTGGTGGTGGAAAAGTATCTCCACAAGCACAGCAACAACCGCAACCGCAACGACAAATGGTGGCATGTCTGGCTTAGTATAAAAGATATTTTTTATAAATGGCATAAACTATATGGGTTTATGCCATTTTTATTGGATTGCTGTTTTGGTATATTATTAAGATTGATGGAATATGGTGGTGTAATGGGTTTGAGTAATAAATAAAAAAAGATTAAGAGTTTTTATAAAACATAAATAAAAGACTAGCATTAATTGCTTTTCATTGTTTATTTTCTCTATCCAATGTCTTTCTCTCTTTTTCTTTTATCATCATTTCATATTACACCTCAAGTGTAATAAAGACGAGGTCTTGTCATCATATTATTGGTATCTTTATTTGCTACAATATGTTATTTTTTATAAAGTAGTTCCAATGTGTTTTTCTCTTCTCTTTTATTTCAATAAATTTCCATAAATTCCAATTAATTTTTGATTTTTACAAAAAGAATAATACTCTTTTGGGAAATAAATGTTTTCCATAAAGTTTTTTTTGTTATTGTTCTTGTTTACATTTGACAATTTGTCCGCCAATAATGTGATTATACAATCAGACAGGATAAACAAGAGTGATAGTGATATTATTGCTACCGGAAATGTAGAAATAAGTAAGGACGATTATACAATTAAATCAGATAGAATAATATATAATGTAGATACGAAAGAAATTGTAGCGGATAATGAAATTAGAATTTATGATAAAAAAGGGAAAAAATTTTATATAGCGGAAAAGGCATCGCTAAAAAGTGATATGTCCGCTTCCGTTTTTTATAATGGTAGTGTTGTTTTGGATGATGGAACTGCGTTACGTAGTCCGTATATATCCAAAAATGATAATCAATATATTTTGAAACCCGCTACTTATTCCGTTTGTCCGGTAAAGGGATTAATTGATAATTATACAAAGGAAAATGAAAATAATGTCGCTGAGATTACAGGTTCTACTATTGAGGTAGACATGGATAAGAGAAAAATAACTGTTTGGAATGGTATTTTTTGGTATCACAATGTGCCTATGTTTTATGTTCCCTACATTAATGCTAATATTGGTGGGAAAAGTACTGGGTTTGATACTCCAGCAATTATTTATAACAACAATTATGGTTATAGTATTTCGGTTCCCTATAAAATAGGTAGTGAAAATTATAAACTTACATTTAAACCGTCAATTTTTCTGTTTGAATATAAAAAAAACGAAACTGTTAATTCTAGAAAGAATTATTATTTGACGACAATATTTGAAAATAAATACATAAATATCGTTGGAGATATTGCCAATGATAATTATAGAAGTCAGAATTTTAAAATAAGTCAAACAAAAACAGAGAAAGACGATAATTATAAAAAAATAAGAGGATATTTTAAAACTAATGCAGATTTTAATATTGATGATAATTGGAATTTTAATTATGAGACTCTTTATGTTAGTGATGAATATTACATGAGGGACTATTATCACGAGACAATAAGTTATACAAAGTCTTACTTCAATTTGAATTGGACTGATACAGATTTTGAGAATTATGACTATTTCAGTTTTAACAATTTATTTTTTCAAGAATTTAATAAAAGAGCAATATCCGATTACAATACGCCGAAATATATTCCGACAATTGATTACAATTTGGAAACAAAGTATACAAAGTTTTATATTGATACTGTTAATTTAATTAGAAGCGATCAGAGTACCTATAACAGGGTAAGTTTTATTCCCTCTCTAAAGTATAATTTGGATAGTATTTATGGTTTTACAAAAATTAATTTAAATCTTATTTCTACAAGCTACATTATTGCCAATAAGAATTATAATAGTGTGGTTCCTCAAATAGATTTGGAGTGGAGTAAAAGTCTGATTTTTGAGGATTTTTTATTTAAGCCGATTGTAAAATATATTTACAATCCCGAAGCGGAAAGTATTGTTGTGAACGAGGATAGTGAGGCTATCAGCCTAAATTATATAAATATATTCTCAAATAATAAATTTATTGGGTATGATGTGCTTGAATATGGGCAAAGAGTTGTTTATGGTTTAGAAGGTGTTTATGGTGATTTCAGTTTAGGGTTAGCACAAGGTTATGCCTCTAAAATTGAAGAGCAAAAAATAAAAATAAATGGGTTTGGAGAGAATTTGAGTGATTTTGTTGGTTATTTTTCATTTTTTCATAGGGGGGTCAGTATATATAGTAACTTTGTTTTGGATAAAAATGACTACTTTTTAAAGAAAAATGAAACTATTTTTAGTGCAAATTACAACAATATTTTTAATGTAAATGTTAGCTATATAAGATTGCTTGATGATTTTAAAAATGAAAAAGAGAATCAACTCAATTTGAGTGCTGGTTTAAAAATCACTAAAAATATAAAAATAAGCGGTGGTTTTACGGAAGAATTAAAAAAACGTAAGCTGGTAAGAAGTAATATAAATTTAACTTATAACGATGGTTGTGTCATTTGGGTAGTCGAATATGAAAACAGAAATCCAATTGATGGTATAAACAAAAGCAATAGCGTAAGCGTTAGCTACAATTTAATCTTCTTCTAATGGGTGGTTTGATTGTTTATTTCCGAACTTAGTAATTATTTCATCGAAACTATTCAAAATCTCACTTAAGTCATTCTTGACTTCAGCAAAATTCTCATTTTTTTTCTTGTTCTTAATTTCTTCTTGTTGAATTCTCAAAGTAACGACATCCCTCAGATTATTTAGACTATCTTCCAATTGCTTCTCTTTTGTTCGTAAAACATCTTCAAAGTCCATATTTAGTCTATTCGTTCATCTTCCTCAGCAACCTGGATATAGCTAATAATATTATCATTTACCTTATTTTTGATGAGATTGATCGTATTTTTTATGGCATAGGAAAAAGATTCCTCATCGGCATTGCCATGACTCTTTACAACGATACCATTCACGCCAACAAGCATTGCTCCATTGTATCTTTTATGACTTACCTTTTCTTTTGCTTTTTTAATTCCTCTGCTTGCTAATATATAACCTATAATTGGAAAAAATCCGCTTTTAAAACCAGACTTTATTATAGACATAAAAGTCTTACTTGCACCCTCTATTGCTTTTAGAGCGATATTACCGGTCCATCCATCTGTAACGACAACGTTCACAGTCCCATTGAGAACATTATTGCTCTCTATGTATCCTTTATAACTATTCTTTAAAACACTTTCTCTCAAAAGAATTGAAGTATTTTTCACCACATCGCTTCCTTTCATTTCCTCGCTGCCAATGTTTAGAATAGCAACAGAAGGGTTTTCAATGTCATTAACCGCTCTATAAAAAGCACTGCCCATAAAAGCAAATTGATAAAGATTGGTTGAATTGCATTCCAAATTAGCACCCATATCCAAAAAAGCAACAGGAGCACCCAAGCTCGGCATGAGTTGAATAAGAGCTGGCCTGTCAATACCAACGATGGTTTTTAAAATTAATTTGGCAACCGCCATATAGGCACCAGTATTGCCAGCAGATATGACAGCATCCGCTTCGCCATTTTTAACAGATTCAATAGCAAGTCTAACACTTGTATCTTTTTGTCTAACGGCTATATGCGGCTTTTCATTTGCATCAACAAAAATGTCCGTGTGGACGACCTTAGAAAATTGCCTAACTCTTGGTTTTCTTGCCAAGCAGGACTCAATTTTGTTTTTATCTCCGTACAATAAGAAAAAAATACCGGAATTTCTCTTGAGAAGGAGATCAATACCTCCTATGACAGCGGAGGGCGCATTATCCCCTCCCATACAATCAACAGCGATAGTGATTTTCTTTTCCATCGAGCCCTTATTCCTTATTTTCCTTCTTTTTCTCTTTATTTATAACCTTTCTACCATTGTAGTAACCATCAAGAGAAATGTGATGAGATAACTTATATTCACCTGTATCTTTATCAATCATAACATTGGGTAATTTAATGCTCAAAGCACCATTTCCACCCTTTCTCATTGCCGCTTTTGACTTACTTGTTTTCTTTTTAGGTACTGCCATAACTTGCTATACATTTACTAATGGAACATTATATGTGTAGTATTTTAAAATCAAAAAAATTGTTTTAAATGTATATGGTTATTATATTCACTGTTAGTGAGATATAAACCATATAATTTACCGAGATTTACGAGTGTCGATTCGTTAGTAAATGAATTGAGGGAACTTGGATCTGGTAAGTATGAACCAGGTGATGTTAGAAGTGCGACTGAAGTTATACATAAACGAGTATCAAAGGCTTTATTTCAAGCATTAAATGAAAAAGATTATAATGAAGTTGCGAAAATTTTAAGTTACAAAGATTTATCCAAAAAAGAATTGGTCAATGTTGATGGTTACAATGTAGTTGAATACTTGTTATATAATTCTGTTAATAGTGCTTTTATAACTCTGTATAGAAAACATATTGAACAAATTACCTATTATTTTACTAATATTCCGATATTATTCACCATTATCTTGGGTAAGAAAAATTTCGAGTTGATAAGTTTTTTTTTAAGGGATGATTTTTTTAGAGAAAATTTAAAAAAAGAACATATCTCAAATGCATTTTTTATCGCAGTGGAAGGTGGGCAAACGGAGTTGGTGGAATTTATAGCAAAAGATTATGAATGTATGTTGGATATTAGGAGCATTGAGGCGACAATGATTTATTTTATTGGTAATGATAAAGTAAAGGAGTTGGAAATTGTTTTTTCCCAAGAAAATTTGATTGCTAAGTTTAGTGAAGAAAATGTTGAAAAAATGATTGGATATGCTGTTTTGAATAAAAATGTTGCCATTGTTAAGTTTATGATAATGAATCCGTATTTTGCAAGTTTCTTGGAAAGCGGTGATCAAAATATGCAAAAGGTTGTGTTAAATCTTGTGAGTGACAAATTATTAAATTGATATGAAAAAAGTATTTATTATAGCCGGAGAACAATCGGGGGATTTGTTAGGTGCGAAATTCATGAAAGCCATAAAATCCATTTTGGGAGATTGTGAGTTTGTTGGCGTTGGTGGTGTTAAAATGGAAGCAGAAGGAATCAAAAGTTTATTTCCTATTAACGATATAAATGTTATGGGTTTTTTCGAAGTATTACCGAAGATTTTTAGAATAAATAGAAGGATTAAGGAAACAATTTTGTCTATAAAAAAAGAGCAACCAGATATAATTTTGACAATAGATTCTCCAGGTTTTTGCTTTAGAGTTGTAAAAGCAATACAGAATTTAAAAATAAAAAAAGTTCATCTAATAGCACCTTCGGTGTGGGCATGGAAATCTGGTAGAGCAAAAAAGGTAGCAGAATTGTATGATTTGTTGTTATGTATTTTGCCTTTCGAACCACCATATTTTGAGAAATACGGACTAAAATCTGTTTTCATAGGACATCCAATTTTTGACGATGTGAAAGGGGTAGTTAGAAATATTGATGAAAAGAGAAAAATAATTCTTACACCGGGTAGTCGTATCGGAGAGATAAAAAGACATTATCCAATAATGTTGGAATCTGTTAAAATTTTGAGGGAATATTTTAAATTGAGTGTGTTCGTTTTTGCCACAAACATCACAAAAAATTATCTTGAAAGTTATAATGCGAATGCTCAAATTGTTTTAGATGAAGTGGAGAAAAGAGAAATTATGAAATCCACTTCTTTTGTTATTGCGAAATCTGGTACTAATGCTTTTGAGTTTAATATTTATGGAATACCAATGGTAATAATGTACACAATGAATTTTCTAACGAATTCATTGGCACGAATACTTTTAAAAATTAAATTTGTTAATTTGGTAAATATTATAGCTGACAGGGAAATCATACCAGAATTTTTGGGAAATAAAGCGAAACCGAAATTAATTGCCCATAAAGTCAAAGAACTGCTTGAAAATAAAGAGTTATCGGAAAAGCAGATTATTGAAACAAAAGAGCAAATGAAAGTTTTGGGTTATAATTTTGGTGTTAGTGCGAGTGAAAAAGGAGCGAATGAGATAATCAGATTATTGTAGTTTGTTTTTTTGTGTGTGGGTGAATTATTATTAATTGCTGATCGAGAAAAAATTGTGTTTAGCGAAACGATTTATACTGCCGTAAGAGTTCAATAATAAAACTTAAAACTGCCGAGTTTCCAAACAATGCTCCTAGGAGCAATAACGGAAAATACGATGTTATTATTTATCTATGACTACAATAAAAATGGGACACTTTATGATAAAGATGTCCCTCTCTTTTATTGTTCTATTAATTTCTTATTTTACTTTATTTAGTATCTTTTCACTGATTCGATCAGCGGTCAATTCAAATAGCTCATAAATTTGTTTCGCTGGAGCGGATGTTCCATATTCATCATCCGGAATTCCAAAGAACAATCCATCTTGTCCTATATACTTACTCCATCCGAAACTTGATGCAGCTTCAATAGCAACTTTGAAAGATTTGTTGCCAAGCAATGATTTTTTGTATTCACCACTTTGTTTTTCAAATAATTCCCAACAAGGAGCGGATATAATTCTGACCTTTTTGTTGGTAAGTTTGTTTTTAACATTTACTGCTAACTCAACCTCTGTTCCGGTGGCAATTATTGTGATATCTGGTTCAGCATCACAGTCGTCAAAAATATAAAATCCCTTTTTAACATTGTTTTCTTTATTTGGTTTTGACAAAAAATTTACATCTTGTCTTGAAAAGACTAATGCCGAAGGATTTTTCGATTCCAAAGCACACTCGTAACTCTCAATTGTTTCTTGTAAATCACAAGGTCTAAATACATTTACATGTGGAGTTGCCCTTAAAGTAACGAGTTGTTCAATTGGTTGATGTGTTGGTCCATCCTCACCAACTCCAATAGAATCGTGAGTTAAAACATGTATAACTGGTAGATTCATAATACCAGCAAGTCTAATTGCTGCTTTCATGTAATCTAAAAAAACAAAGAAGGAACCTTCAAATGGAATGAAACCGCCATGCAATTTTATACCATTCATGATACCTGCCATAGCATGTTCCCTAATTCCATATTCAATGTAGCGACCGTTAAAGTCGTTTTTTGTAATTATTTGTTTTGTGCTGGAAGTTTGGGTTAAAACGCTTCCTGTTAAATCAGCAGTTCCGGCAATTAAATTCGGAATTTCGGCGGTTAAAATCTCTAATACTCTACCACTTGATTTTCTGGTTGCTTCTTTCGGTTTTTCTGTTTGTATTTGTTCCTTGAATTTCGATAATGTGGATTTGTAATCTGGAAGTTTATTTTCGATAAAATCAATAAATTCTGATGTTTTTTTAATGGAATTCCATTTTTTGAATGTTTCGTTGCCTTTTGAACCTGCAGATCTCCACTCATTTAAAATGTCAGTAGGAATTTCAAAAGCGGAAGATTTCCAGCCGAACTTATTTTTCGTTTCTTCTAAATCTGCATCCTTAATTGGGCTTCCATGAACTTTTGAAGTTCCCTGTTTGGGTGAATTTAAACCAATGGTGGTCTTAAAGGCAATGAAAACCGGCTGAGGTGATTTTTGTGCCTCGCTTAATGCTTTTCTGATAGAATCATAATTGTGTCCATCGGCATTCAATGTTTTGAAACCAATACTTTCAAATCTCAATTTCATGTCTTCATTTCTTGTTATAGAGGTATCGCCATCAATAGTGATATTGTTATCATCCCATAAAACAATTAGATTATCTAAATTTAAAGTGCCAGCAAGTGAAAGTGCCTCATAACTAATTCCTTCCATTAAGCAGCCGTCGCCAACCATACAATAAATTTTATGATTCACTATTTCACTGCCAAATCTTGCTTTTGCCATTTTTTCACTAATTGCCATACCAACGGCATTAGTGACGCCGGCACCTAATGGGCCAGTCGTGGTTTCAATACCTTTCAAGTATCCGTATTCTGGATGTCCAGCACATTTTGAATGTAATTGTCTAAAATTTTTGATGTCGTCAATAGTTATATCATCGTATCCTGTTAAATATAATAAAGAATAGAGTAAAGCGGAACCGTGTCCGGCAGACAAAACGAACCTGTCTCTGTCAAACCATTTAGGATTTTTTGCATCATATTTCAAAAACTCCGTAAAAAGAATTGTTGCCACATCGGCAAAACCTAAAGGAAGTCCAGGATGTCCTGAATTTGCCTTTGCAATCATATCAATAGCAAGCATTCTTACTGCATTTGCTAAATCTTTTTCCTCTACCATAGTTTTAATAATAGTTGTTACAGTTTATCTAATCATTTGTAAATAAAAAGCAACTAATACTGATTATGAATATCGGTAATGATGTGAAAGAACGAATACAAAGAAATCAAATTAGGATTGTTACACTTATCAAATATTTTTTTGATTCTTTAAAGGATATAGAGTATCTGAAAAAGGATGTGCGGGTGTGGTGGAATGGTAGACACGCAAGCTTGAGGTGTTTGTTCCGTTAAAAGAGTGAAGGTTCAAGTCCTTTCATCCGCACCAAATTTAAAATCACCAATTCTTTTTATAGAGCTATATTTCTTTTGGAGAAGTGTCTGTGGATTTGTACGTTTTGTTTGATTATTTGATAGACGAAAATATGTATTTAAAATACAAATTTGTTCTATGTAATTTTAGATCATGTGTGAGTGCAGATGATGACATAGATCAATTATTTCTTATAGTGACAATATTGATGAGCTATCAAATGATATTGTTTAAACGGATAGAGGTATAATTACTGATTTAAAAAGGATGGAACATCAATTTGTATCATTTAATATCTTTCTTGATTTTGGATTTTAATTTATTGTTTGACTTAGTTAATCAAAAAATGAAAGAAAGAAGTATTTCTGGTGGAAATAAATTATAAACTACATACAACCAAAATAATCTCAAATTAACTACTTAGATTCCCTAGTCAAAACCCAAAGGTCACATCAACCACCCAGAAGCAAAAATACTACCAAATGCAACCAACAAATAATGCAAAAGTCGATTAAATACACCGCCAAACTATCTTTCAAGTGCAAAACCCCAGACAATACAAAAACAAACCACCTAAAAGTCTACAAGATCCAGCTATAATAACAAACCGTTTATTTTTTGATCTCTATCAGGTGTTTAACCTTGTCAACCATTCCGTATACTGCTTTGTTAATTTTTACATTCTTTTCTTGTCCAATACCACCCAAACCGAGACTTTTCAAAGTATCTCTTTGAGATCTTTCTCTACCAGAAACACTTTTAAGCTGCTTGATTTTGATTTCCTTACCGTCCAAATCTTCAAACTTTTCAATTACACTATTTACCATGTTCCTCCTTTTCTTCTTTCTCTTCTTTTTCCTTTTCTTTAAAATCAATACCTTTCATGATTTTATTTCGTCTTTTGATAACTTCATTTATGTCCAACCTTCTTCTATCGGCAACATTCTTAGGTGAATTAATACTCTGTAATGCTTTAAAAGTTGCCAAAACAACGTTGTATGGATTACCCGTTCCAATAGTTTTTGCAATAATATCTTTGATGCCAAGTGCCTCAAAAATGCTTCGTTGAACACCACCGGAGATAACACCAGTTCCATTTGGAGCGGAACGAATAACAACCTTACAAGCACCAAAGCTTCCCTCATAATCATGATGAACAGTTCGAGACTCTTTTAAAGGAACCTTTACCATTTTCTTCTTGGCAGCATTTGTTGCTTTTGATTTAGCATCGCTAACCTCAAGTGCCTTACCAATTCCAAACCCAACTCTACCCTTTTTGTCACCAACAATAACCAATGCTGAAAACGATAAGTTCTTACCTCCAGTAACAACTTTTGTGTTTCTATTGATACTAACCAATTTTTCAACTAAATTGTCTATATTTACCATTTTTCTCCTAAAAAATTAAACCAGTTTTCCTTGCAGCATCTGCGAGTGTTTTTACTCTACCGGAATATCTGTATTCACTCTTATTAAATACGATCTCTTTAATGCCTTTTTCCATCGCTTTTTTTGCTATATCAATACCAACAAAATCAGCAATTTCGATTCCGCTTTTGCCTTTCAATTTTACTTTCATATCTTTTGAAGATGAAGTCGAAGACACCACAATATTCCCATCAATATTAAGAACTTGAGCAGATATATTTTTGTTGCTCCTTGAAACACTCAAGATAGGTCTATCAGATTTATTATTTTCTTTGACTCTAATCATATTTCTAATTTTTCTTTTCTCAGTCATAATGCTCCTATTTCTTTTTACCCTCTTTCCTTAAAACAAATTCACCAGATATTTTAACACCTTTTCCTTTGTAAGGTTCAACCTTTCTAAGTGTTTTCAATTCAGCAGCAATTTGTCCTACTAATTGTTTATCCTCAGACTCAAGATGAATTAAATTTTGTTCCACTGTTGCCTTAACATTATTTGGTAGTCCAAATGCTATATCATGACTATATCCCAAAGTCAAAATCAAATTAGATTTAACAACTGCTGCCTTGAAACCGACACCATTTACTTCCAATGTTATTTTGTAAGGAGTAATCAATCCTTTAACCAAATTTGCTATATTGTTTCTGTGACCACCAAAAAATCTAGCAACATCATTCTTTTTAAGTTCTGGTTTTGGTGTAACCTTAATTGTTGAATCTGCGAATTCAATATCTATCTTATCACCAAAATCATACTCTTTTACAATGGTTCCCTTAGATAACTTAATAATATTATCCTTAACCTCTACTTTAATATCGTTAGGAACTTTAATTGGTAATTTACCGACTCTTGACATAAACCCCCTAAAATATTTTTAATAAAAGTTCGCCACCAACATTTTTAGTCTTAGCGTCTAAATCGCTTAAAACTCCTTGCGGCGTTGACAAAATAACCATACCCAAACCATTTGAAATTACTGGAATAGTTTTTACACCAACGTATTTTCTCTGTCCGGGTTTCGAAAGAACCTGTATCTCTTTAATAACTGGCTCTCCATTGTGATACGATAAATCAATATCTATTGTGTCAAAAGACTTGCCTTTAACAATGGAAAAATCCTTTATAAATCCTTCTCTTTTAAGAATGGATAATATAGACTGTTTGATATTTGAAAAATTAGAAGAAACCTTTTGTTTTCTTGCTAATTGTCCATTCTTTAATAGACAGACTAAATCTGAAACTGAATGCGTCATAAAACTACCAACTTGATTTTTTAACCCCAGGGATGAGACCTTTATTTGCTAAATCTCTCAACATAACCCTTGACAATTTGAATATTCTAAAATATCCGTGAGGACGACCCGTTAGTTCACATCTATTGTGTATTCTAACTTTAGAAGAATTTCTTGGCTTCTCAGACAACTTAATCATTGCCTTGATTCTCTCATCATAAGGTCTTGTTTCATCTTCGGCAATAGATTTTAAATTTTTTCTTGACGGAGACTGTTCCTTAGCCATCTTTTCTCTTCTTTTATTTTTTTGAATTGAACTTATTTTTGCCATACTCTACCTACTTTATTGGAAAATTTAAACCTTTTAATAATGCCAACGCTTCTTCTCTATTCTTAGCATTTGAAACAATATTAATATCCATACCAAATACCCTTACAAGCTTATCCAGTTCCACTTCAGGAAAAATTGTATGTTCCTTAATACCAAAAGTATAATGATCACTTTGATTAAATGCCTTCGGAGATAACCCTCTAAAATCTTTAATTCTTGGCAATGCAATATAAACTAGTCTATCCAAAAACTCATACATCTTATTCTTTCTCAAAGTAACACGGCAGGCAATATTCATGCCTTCTCTAACTTTGAATGTTGCTATTGACTTCTTTGCTTTAACAATAACCGCCTTTTGTCCAGCAATTCTGCTCAATGTTTCTAAAACATACTGAACAAAATTATTGTCCACATCAGCACCTCTAAATGCAACATTCAAACACACCTTATCCAATTTAGGAATCTGCAAATCATTCGAAAATTTAAACTTTTCTTTTAAATCTTTTGCAATTTTTGTGTTATAACTATCCTTTACAAACGACATAACTACCCTATTTTATTTTTGGTTTTCCTCGATATCCTAACCTTTTTGCCATCTATAACCTGATAACCAACTTTAACCGGCTTATCACCTTCCAAATATGCCACATTAGAAACGCTAATAGGCCTTTCCTCTTTAACTAT
This sequence comes from Rickettsiales bacterium, assembly GCA_031255235.1. Lineage (GTDB taxonomy): Bacteria > Pseudomonadota > Alphaproteobacteria > Rickettsiales > UBA1997 > JAIRSX01. The sequence goes on along the minus strand of JAIRSX010000087.1, from coordinate 5,067 downwards.
TTGTCCCGGTGTTTGTCCTGTTGGTTTTTTATGGATAGTAGCAAGATTTATACCTTCCACAACAACCTTGTTTTCAGTAGCAAGGACCTTTAAAATTTTACCGGTCTTTCCTTTATCTTTACCTGTTATTATTTTAACATTATCATTTTTTTTAATTTTAGACATTATAAAACCTCCTCCGCCAACGATAATATTTTTAAAAAATTACCTGCCCTGATTTCCCTGGCCACTGGACCCATAACACGAGTTCCAATTGGTTGATTTTCTTTATCAACTAAAACTACCGCATTGTCATCAAAAGCGATGGTAGAACCATCACCTCTCTTAATTTCTTTTTTGGTTCTAACAATCACGCCCCTAACAACTTCCCCTTTCTTAACTTTTGCTCCAGGGATTATGCTTTGAACGGCAAGAACTATGACATCACCAATTTTGCTGTGCATTCGCTTAGAACCACCCAAAACCTTAATGCATTTAGCAGTTTTTGCTCCAGAATTATCAGCGACACCCAACACTGTCTCCATCTGTATCATTTACTTTGCTTCTTATTAAACGTAGAACCCATACTATTTAAAAAAAAAATATAATCAAATTTTTGTAATCAATATTTTTTGTAAAAGAGAACTGAATACAGATTAATTTGCAAAATTACATAATAACTGATATTCAAAAGCATTATTTATTTTGTGTGTCAGATGGTAAAAAAAGAAGAAGCGAAGGCAGTAAAAAAAAAAAGTATTGGTAAATCGAGAAAGGAAATAGAAAAAGCAAAGGAAACGAAAAAAAATAAAGTGAGTGAGGACGGTGAAAAAATAAAGGAGATTAAGGGGGTGGAAATAGTGAAGGATGATGCTACTAAAAAAAGTAATGTTGTACCCGCGAAGAGAATCGATAAAGAAACGGAAGAGATAATTAAAAGTGTATTGAAAGAAAAAAATAAGGAGAAGAGAGAGTCTTTTGAGGATGAGCTTTTGTCGGACGAATATTCCTTTTTGATTGAAGAAGGATTGTCGAAAGGTTATTTATTAAAAAATAATATTGACGATTTTATCAGATATAGAAACATGAAGGATGCAGATGTAAAAAAAATACACAACGAAATAGAAAAAAATAATATAAAAATTATCAGTGATGTAAGAGATATACCAAGAGAACTAGAGATGAATAGCGATGAGGATGGAAGTGCAGAGGATACGGAAGATGACAAACCAGATACTAAAAGTGTGAGGGAGGAGGATAGTTTCACTAATAATTCTATAAAACAATATTTAAAAATGATAAATAACAATAAGCTATTAGAGAGGGAAGAAGAGTGTGAAATAATGAAATGCTTGGAGGTCTGCAGAATAGAAATATCAAAAAAAATATATTCATTTCCATTTGTTATGAAGTATATTATGGAGTGGTATAACGGTCTTTCAAGTGGTTCGATTTTGTTGAGAGAGATAATTAGGATTGATGAAACAAATAATTTTGAGATAACTGAAGAGAGTTTAGTTGACGATGTAGATGACGGATCAAAAAAGATAAGTTCTATTTTCAACATTGAGGATGACTATGATGAAGAAAAAAAAGAGGAAACAGTTGAGAGGAATACTGATAAGGAGGGTGAGACAAAGAAGGATAGTAGTGGTTTTTCAACCCCATTTTCAACAATAGAAAGAAGTTTACTACCCAAAATTTTAATAAATTTAGAACAATCAATTAAGATCATTAAATTAATTTTCAATGCAATAAAGAATGATCCGGTTATATCAAATCATAAAGATGATAAAAAAGTAACAACACTACAAAAAAAATTCTTGGAAAAAATTTTAAATATTTATCTAAATGATGAATTAATACAAGGAATCGTAGATGAAATTTATAAGGTAAAGGATAAGATAGAGTTGTACGAAAAAGATTTACTGAATCTTTGTTTGGAAAATAAAATTTCTAAAAAAAGTTTTTTGAAGATCTATGGCTTTCCAAAACACAATGGAAATTGGTTTGTAGATATAAAAGAATCAAAAGATAAAGAATGGGAAGGATTTTTTGCCAAAAATAAAATAAGACTTGCCGAAATAAAAGATTCTTTATTCAAGATAGAGAGAGTTGTTGGTTTTAGTATTGCCGATATTAAAGATACATTGGTATTTTTGGATGAGAAAATAGCGGAAGAGTTGTCTCTCAAAAAAGAAATGATAAGAGCGAATTTAAGGCTTGTTGTTTCAATTGCTAAAAAATATACTAATAGAGGTCTAAACTTTATGGATTTGATTCAAGAGGGTAATCTTGGTTTGATGAAGGCCGTCAGTAAATTCGAATGGAGACGAGGTTTCAAATTTTCTACATATGCGACATGGTGGGTTAGACAAGGTATTACTAGGGCAATAGCAGATCAGTCAAAAATTATCAGAATTCCAGTACACATGATAGAATCGATAAATAAAATTTCAAAAGCGCAAAAACAATTGCTGCAAGAATTAGGTCATCCACCTACGATGGAAGAAGTTGCTGATAAGTTATTAATGGATGTCAATAAAGTTAGAAAAATACTTGCTGATGCGAAGGAGCCTATTAGTTTTGATAGCCCAATTGGAAAAAACGAAGACGAAAACAATATTGGTGATTTTATAGAGGATAAATTTTCTGTTAGTCCATATAAATCTATTTTGTTTAATAATTTCAAAACAAAAGCAAACACTCTTTTACTAAAACTTCAACCGAGGGAAGAAAGGATTTTGAGAATGAGGTATGGAATTTCTTTGGATACCGACAATACATTAGAAGATGTTGGTAAAAAATTTTCTATCACAAGAGAGAGAGTCAGACAAATTGAAACAAAAGCAATCAAAAGATTAAAAGAACCGCAAAATTCAAAAGAGTTGATTGATTATTATGAAGATTAATTGTTCTATTCTTGGATGTTTGATATAAAGGGGAGTATTCTCCTCTTTTTTGTTATTCGGTTCCAACCCCCTTTATAAAGTAATCAACAGTGACACCTTCTTTTTCGATTAGATATTTGATACTTTTACCATTTTTTATTTCTTCGGAAGTTACACCGGTCTCTAAGCACAAAACACTTTTTATTTCTGCATTATTTGCACCTTTAATATCAGTTCTTAAGGTATCACCAACCATACAGGTTCTTGTTTTATCAATTTTTATTCCTTTATTTTCCAGAAAACTAAAGATAAAATCATAGATTTCTTTATGCGGTTTTCCGTATTCTATAATTTCTGCACCCTGTTTTCTCAAAGATTCAGCAATGTATCCTTGTTTTATAACAAAATTAATTATATTGGAGTTTTTTACACCTTCATTTGCTACAAAATCAGGATTCGCATTTAAAATTGGTAATTTTGAATCGGCTATGATTTTTATCATGTCATCAAATACAGTGCCATCAGTTGTGTTCCATCTTTCATCGCCTTCTACAGATTTTTTAGATTCGAATAGAACGTTGCCAAATTTATTTTTTAATTTTTCGTATTGTTCTTTTTTTATAGTTGAGGTAGATATATAAATTAATTCCGCATTGTTTATGTTGTCAACTTCTATGTAATCAGTATTTGCAAACAAAATTCTATTTGGGTATCCAAATTGGTAGACTTTTCTAGCATAAGGATTTTGTTTGAACTTAATTTTGTTATTTATGATGGCATCTCTTATTGCATCACCTGATGTCAAGAATTCATTGTAATGTATTCCTCGAATCATACCCTTTTGTTCAAAAGTTTTGACTGTGTTTTCTGATATTGTAGGGGCGTTTGATAGTATGCAAACCGTCTTACCATTATCAACAAGTTGTTGCATTGATTCTATTGAGCCTTTTAGAAAATTTGCACCATTCCAAAAAACACCGAAAGCGTCAAATAAAAACAGATCAAAATTTTCTTTTATCTCCAAAATATTATTGAATATTCTACTCATAAATTAAATTTACTCTTATGGGTGACTATAGTTACAACAAGCAGATAAAACAAATATTTGCATCTGAGTATATAAAAGTGAAAATTTTATTTGACTTTATATTAGTATGTATATATAAAAAAGATACACTGTCGCGGGTTGGAGCAGCATGGTAGCTCGTCAGGCTCATAACCTGAAGGTCGTTGGTTCAAATCCATCACCCGCAACCATTTTACTATTTTTGTCGATGGTGTGTTGGATAGGTGTTTATCCTTTTATCTCTATTGTTTTGTGGTTCGATTTGGTACCTTTTAAAATGATTATATCTCTTTTAAGGACTTTGTATTCTTTGCTCAATAATTCAATTACTGCTTTGTTTGCTTTTCCATCTTCCGCCACTTCTCTGACTTTAATTTTAATGACTCCATCGTTATTATAGATTTTATTTTCTTTGCTGTTGGCAATAACTTTGACTTGGATTATCATTATTGATTAAATTGGATTATACCAATGGTAACACCACCAGGTATATTATATATTCCTATTCTTCTTTCTTCATCTAAATTAACAGTTATTTCTTCTGCTCCGTTTTCAATGAATTTTTCATGGTATTTATCAAAATCACTGACATTCAAGTAAATAATGGAAGAAGCAGTTAATCCATTTTCTTTTAAGGAACTATCCAATGATATCACGCTGGCGAAGTTCATTATACCATTTTTGGATTTTAAAAAAACCTTATTGTCATCAGCAGGTTGAGTAGCGATTTCTAACGTATTAATAAAAAAGGCAGATGTTTTTTCTAAATCTTCTGTATAAATGTCAGTCCAAATCTGTTGTCCATCATTTCTAAAAGGCAATAGTTTGCCATTTATATAATAAAAAGACAAAAGTACTACCACTAAAAAATAAAAACCAACTCTATAAAACTTATCCATATAGTAATCCTACTATGGAATTATATAAAAGACAAATTATAAGGAAAGAACCAAATAATATTAAGGATTTTATACAAATACGATTTTGATAATGTAGTTTCTTATATCTGCATTTTTCGGGATTGACTAATTAAAGTTGATTAATTATATTAAGCAATTTCTCTCTCTCCTTTTTCTTCTTTTATAGATCTTACACTTATTATATTACTCACATATTCACTATACCCACAGT
>JAIRSX010000079.1 GCA_031255235.1 Rickettsiales bacterium | reverse complement strand
CAGAATACCAAATTGTTCAGGAGAAGGACAAACATACAGTGAAACCATAGGAAGATGTGTATGTGAATCAGGATGGACATTATCATCAGAAGATGGTAAGTGTCATAAACAATGTTCTGGTTGGTCTAAAGAAGGATATAACACCATAAGTGGTATTACTGACTATGGTACAATCATAGGACTTACTTGTGATACCACTGAAGGATATACCACTAGTACTGGTAATCCTACTATAATCTGTGGTTTAGAAACAGAAGGAGAATGGCTTGAGAGAGGTATTGATGAAGATAGTAAATGTCATAAACAATGTATTAATTGGACTGATACAACTGAATCTGGATTTAAATCTATTGGCTCTTTAAATCATAATGAATCTATTGAACTTACATGTGATGCGGATAAACAATATTCCAAAGATGCTAGCAAAGGTAAAAATGCTATTCTCCCTACATTGAAATGTGAAGATGGAGAATGGAAGAAAGTAAGTGATGGTAATGATAAGTGTTACAAGCAATGTCAGCAACATGGTAACGAAACCACTGCTTGGGTGTTAGATGGTGTAGTTTTACCAATAAAACCAAGTAATGTTGACTACGGCAAAACACTTGGGATAAAGTGTGCTACTGGTTATACTTATAATGGTGGAAGCTATCCTAAATGTGGAAACAAAAATGGAAAAGGTGTTTGGATAGGTAGCGATGGAAGTGATAGCTTTGGGGCAAAATGCTACAAATAATGTCCCAAAACAGATTCATCTATATATAGTGGACTAGGTTTAAATGGTAATAATTATAATTCCATAGCTATTGCTAATCACAACTCAGTAGTAAATGTTACTTGTACTAGTGATAATAGAGGTTATTCAGTTAATAATAAAAATGCTACAGCACCTCAATTAAAATGTAATAATGGAAAATGGGAGCTTGTTGGTAATGATAAATCATTCATATGTTTTAAGAGTAGTAGCTGTCATAAAGGAGAATTGGATATTGGAAAATCTGCTAGTAATGTAAGTAGGAATTTAAAATCAACATCTTGGATGTATCCTTATAAAGATGTCGATTATGGTGATTCAGTTGCCAACGGAGCTCAAGACGATGTAGTACCTCACGGTCAATGGGCTGTTGGTCTTTGTACCGACGGTTACAAAGCAAGTAGAGATAATGGTACTGATAATCCAATAGTTGTCTATTCCTCTAGTACAAGTAAAGGAAAGTATTCACGTTTTAATAACGTATTCATAAGATGTTTCAGTGGTAAATGGCAAGATGATGATACCAAAACCAGCGGTGATTACGGTAAATGGGCTAACAAATGTGTATTGGGAACTTGTAAGGTATATTATGGTCTTTCAGGAATGAATATTATTAATAAAACATTCAAAACAGGCGATAAAGTATGTTGTTATCCAAAGGATTTTTCTGGGTCATGTGATGATGGTCGTAAAGGAGATTTTGATAAAGATCCAGCGACAAATAAGCACAAAACTTGTTCTTATGATTCTAATTTAGTGGGTGAACTCGCTAACGATCGTTCAACACCCAAAACTTTTACTGTTATCTGTCCCTAAATGAATGAAAATCAATTTGTATTGGAGGTGTAGAGAAGTCTTTCCTATGAAATAAAATTGCTTCTTTGCGAGATATATTTTAATATTACTTATGTCAAAATATAGGACAAATACCTGTGGTGAGTTGAGAATTGCTGATTTAAATAAACAAGTTAAACTTGCCGGATGGGTTCATTCAATTAGAGATCATGGAAGTTTATTGTTTATTGATTTACGGGATGATTATGGAATTACTCAATGTGTAATTGACATAGAAAAAGATAAAAATTTGGTCGAAATTGCTTCAAGGATAACAGACGAAAGTGTCATCCTCATTGAAGGAAATGTCATTGCAAGAACTAAAGAAGTTATAAATCCAAATTTAGATACGGGTGAAATTGAAGTTCAGTTAACAAATTTAATCATTGAGAGTAAAGCAGATGCTTTGCCGTTTCAAGTTGCGGACGAAACTCAAAACTATCCGGAGGATTTGCGGTTGAAATACAGATTTTTGGACTTGAGAACAAAGAGAATGCATCGCAATGTAATTTTTAGGGATGATGTTATCAAAAAATTAAGGGAAGAGATGTATAAATTGGATTTTCATGAATTTCAGACCCCAATTTTGACTTCGTCATCGCCGGAAGGAGCTAGAGATTTTTTGGTACCAAGTCGTGTTCATAAGGGAAAATTTTATGCTTTGCCACAGGCACCGCAACAATTTAAACAACTTTTAATGATTAGTGGTTTTGACAGATATTTCCAAATTGCTCCTTGTTTTAGAGATGAAGGTTTGAGGGCGGACAGATTGATGTATTTTTACCAATTGGATATTGAAATGTCTTTTGTTGAACAGGAAGATATTTGGAATACGTTAGAACCTGTTATGGTAAATACTTTTAAACATTTTAGACCAGACAGAAAAATCACACAATCACCATTTCCACGAATTACTTATAGAGATAGTATGTTGAAATATGGTAATGATAAGCCAGATTTGAGAAATCCTATTGAAATTAGTGATGTAACAGAGGTGTTTAAGGGGAGTAATTTTGCAGTGTTTGCAAAGGCGATAGAGAGTGATCCAAAGGTCGTTGTTCGTGCTATTCCGGCACCAGATTCTATAACACAACCACGAAGTTTTTTTGATAAAATGGTGGATTTTGCCATCAGCGAGGGGGCAAGAGGTCTTGGGTATATCAATTTTGCGGAGGATGGAACTGCGAAGGGTCCGGTGGCAAAATTTTTAGATGCCGATAGATTAGAAAAATTAAAGCAACTTGCTAATTTGAAAAATGGTGATTCCGTATTTTTTTCTTGTGCTATTGAAAAAGAGGCGGCAAAATTAGCTGGTAAAGTCAGAACCAAAATAGGACAGGATTTAAATTTAATAGACAAAGATGAATATAAGTTTTGTTGGATAATCGATTTTCCATTTTTTGAGGAAAACGAAGAAACAGGTAAAATTGATTTTTTCCATAATCCGTTTTCAATGCCACAAAGTAGTTTAGATGTCAAAGACCCATATAGTATTCTTGCTTATCAATATGATTGGGTGTGTAATGGATATGAATTATGTAGTGGTGGTGTAAGGAATCACAAACCAGAAATTATGTATAAGGCGTTCGAGATGGTCGGATATTCCAAAGAAGAAGTTGATGCCAAATTTGGTGGTATGATTTCTGCTTTTAAGTATGGTGCTCCACCCCATGCTGGTTGCGCTCCAGGCATTGATAGAATTATAATGTTGTTATTAGACGAAGAAAATTTAAGAGAAGTCACAGCTTTTCCTACAAACGGAAGGGGCGAAGATTTGTTAATGAATGCTCCAAGTGAGATAACGGAATCTCAATTAAGGGAGTTACATATAAAAATTAGGTAAACATTATTTGACATAATGAATAAAAAAGAATATCACATGGCGACGTTTTGTTCCCTTGTGGATTATTAAAATGATATATTTTTATTGTGTGAAGAAGGGCAATTTTTTTGCTTATCTATTGCTTTCTCATATTTTATTTGTTTTTTAAAAAAAAGTATTATAGTAAAAGTAGGTATTACAAGAAAATAATGCAAGAGTATATAAAAGTTGTTGGGGCGAAGCAAAATAACTTAAAAAATATTAGTATAAACATCCCAAAAAATAAATTGGTTGTGATTACAGGGTTGTCAGGTTCGGGCAAGTCGTCATTGGCATTTGATACGATTTATGCCGAGGGACAAAGGCGATATATTGAATCCCTTTCGACGTATGCGAGGCAATTCTTGAATGTGCAATCAAAACCAGATGTTGAAAATATCACTGGACTTTCTCCTGCGATTGCTATAGATCAAAAGACTATCGGTAAGAATCCCCGTTCAACTGTTGGAACTATTACAGAAATTTATGATTTTTTGCGACTTCTATATGCAAAAATTGGAGTGCCTTATTCGCCAATAACTGGGAAGCCTTTGCAGTCCCAAACACCAGAAAATATGTTAAATCTGATTTTGGGAATGCCAGAGAAAACAAAAATAAATATTATTTCTCCTGCAGTTAAGGAATCGAGAGGTGAACATAGAAAAGATCTCATTAAAATAAGAAAACAAGGATATACAAAAATAAAAATAGATGGTAGTGTTATTGACATAACAAATTCTCTGCCAAAGCTTGACAAATCCGCAAAACACAGTATAGAAATTATTTTAGATACTTTAGAAATATCGCCAGATATAGAAGATACTCTTTTGAGAAAAATCAGAATTGGTTTGGATAATTCTGATGGTTTATTGCAAATAGAAATTGTATATATTCCGCCTCAAAAGAAGGTTGTTTTATGGAATAAAGAATATGGGAAAGGTGATATAATCAAATTCTCGAGGAAATACCATTGTCCTGATACTGGGCTTACTATTGATAGAATTGAGCCAAGGATGTTTAGTTTTAATAACCCATTTGGGGCATGTTTGAAGTGTGATGGGTTGGGGACAGAGAGTTATTTTGATCCAGATTTGATTATAATGGATAAGAGTTTGTCTATATCAGAGGGAGCAATAGATCCATTCAAGAGTGACGCAAAGAACAAGTTGTATTTGCAAATGTTAAAACAACTTGGCACTATTTATGATTTTAGTATAAATACCCCTTATAGAGATTATGATGAGAGAGTTAGAAATATTATTTTATATGGTGCTTCTGATGAACTCGTTATTGAAAAAGAGTTAAATATTATAACAACCACCGAAAAAATGAGGTTTATCGGAGTTATAAATATTCTTACCGAAAAATTTAATAAAAATAGGGACGAGATGCTTAGAGATGAATTATCTAAGTATCAAAGTTTGAGACCTTGTGAGGAATGTGGTGGTTTTAGATTAAATCAGGAGGCGCTTTCAGTGAAGGTGGCAGGAAGGCATATTGGAGAGATATGTAGCATGTCAATAGACAAGGCGATGGAATTTTTTGTCAATCTTCCAAAGAAATTAAATGAAACTGAAAATTTGATTATTGAGAAGGTAACTTTTGAGATAATCGAACGGTTTAAGTACTTGATGAATGTTGGTCTTAACTATTTAACTTTGAATAGGGAAAGTAGCACGTTGTCTGGTGGTGAGTCTCAAAGGATCAGGTTGGCAACTCAAATATCTACAGGCCTTTCTGGTATTTTATATGTTTTGGACGAACCTTCAGTTGGCCTCCACCAAAGCGACAATCAGAAACTTATTGAAACTTTGAAGAGACTTAGAGATTTGGGAAATACTGTTATTGTTGTTGAACACGATGAAGAAACGATGATGGCAGCAGATTGGTTAGTTGATATTGGTCCTGGAGCAGGAAGAAATGGTGGTCAAGTTATGGCAGAAGGTACACCGGAAGAAGTATTAAACAATCCAAAATCAATCACTGGTGGGTATCTGAAAGGTGTAAAGAGAATTCCAATTCCTCCATATAGGAGAAAGTGGGATAAAGAAAAGACAATCAAAGTTATGAATGCTTATGGGCATAATCTAAAGGGTATCAATGTTGTGTTCCCTACAAGAGTTTTTTGTTCTGTGAGTGGTGTTTCTGGTGGTGGTAAATCTACATTGGTTCTACATACTCTATATAAAACGCTTGCAAGGATTTTAAATGGTGTAAAGACGATGCCATCTCCTTGTGATTCCATTTTAGGAATAGATAATATTGATAAAGTTATACAAATAGATCAGTCCCCAATAGGTAGAACACCAAGAAGTAATCCAAGTACATATGTTGGTGCGTTTACGTTGATTAGAGATTTGTTTGTTGATACAGAAGAGGCGGTCAACAGAGAATATAAGACGAATCGTTTTTCTTTTAATGTTAAAGGTGGTAGGTGTGAGAATTGTCAAGGGGATGGAGTAATTAAAATTGAAATGAATTTTTTACCAGATGTGTATGTTCCTTGTCCAGTTTGTCAAGGGAGAAGATATAATAATGAAACATTAGAAATAGAATATAACGGAAAAAATATTAATGATGTTTTGAATATGACAGTCAATGAAGCGGTAGAATTTTATAAAGATATTTCAATTATTGCTGATAAGTTTAGAGCAATGAAGGATGTTGGTTTGGGTTATATAAAAATAGGCCAGCCAGCAACAACTCTATCTGGAGGTGAGGCACAAAGAATTAAATTGGCAAAAGAATTAAGTAAAAAAGATACCGGTAATACACTGTATATTCTTGATGAACCAACAACTGGATTACATAGTGATGATATTATGAGGTTATTGGGTGTTTTACATAAACTTGTGGAACAGGGAAATACGGTTATTGTTATAGAACATAATTTGGATGTTATAAAAACAAGTGACTGGATTATTGATATTGGACCTACCGGTGGTGATAAGGGTGGTTATGTAGTTGCTGAAGGGACGCCAGAGGATATTATTGAAAATAGTAATAGTATTACGGGCAAATATTTAAAAATTATAATGGAAAAGAACAGAAATAATGAGCGATAAGAATGTCTATTCTGTTAGTGCTATCGTTTCCAAAATAAAAACTTTATTCGATGATAGTTTTTGTTATGTGAAAGTAAAAGGGGAGATTGTAAATTTAAAAATACAGCCAACCACTGGACATTGTTATGCTACTTTGAAGGATAAAGAAAATTCCATAAATCTTGCTATTTGGAAAACAACATACCAAAAATTAAATTTTGAGCCAAAGGATGGAATGGAAGTGGTAATTACAGGGCGGGTTTCTATCTATAAAGAAAGAAGTACTTACAATTTAGTTGGTGAAAAAGTCGAATTGAGTGGGGAGGGGAACATTTTGAAGATTCTTCAAGAACGAAAACTAAAATTAGAAAAAGAAGGTTTATTTGCCTCCGAAAGAAAAAGAAAGATTAGAAAGTTACCTCAAAATGTTGCTATTATAACTGCCGAGTCTGGTGCTGCTTTGCAAGATATTTTAGTGAGGTTAAAAAACAGAACACCTATACAAAAATTGTATTTACACAATAGTTTAGTGCAGGGCATAAATGCCACAAAAGATATAATCGAAGGAATTAGAATATTGCAAAATTATAAGCTCGATGTCATTGTGATTACACGAGGAGGTGGTAGTATGGATGATCTTATGTGTTTTAATGATGAGGATCTTGTTAGGGCGGTTGTTGCTTCGAAAATTCCAATTATATCTGCTGTAGGGCATGAGGTGGATTGGACATTAATTGACTATGCTGCCGACTTGAGGTTGCCAACTCCTACCTCTGTTGCGGAACATATTACTTTGCCAAAGGCACAAGCAATTGAACAAATAAAGTCTATATTTAGGGGATATTTTTATAGAAAAATAAGTAGGATCAAAAATAGAGAAAACATTTTGAAACAAAAGATCGAAATTGGTAGAAGACTTATTTTTAGCAGGGTGAATAGATTTAACAAAAATGTTAATAAGCTAAATAAGATAAATCCGTTTGTTCTCATAAAGAATATTCACAATAAGAGAAAGGAAAAACTTTACAGTGTAAACATCAGACTTTTGAAATACAAGATGAATTATCCTATTGTTAAAGACAAAAATGATAATTTGATTCTTTTAAGAAGGGAAGTTACGGTAGGTGGTGAGTACAAAATATATTTTGCTGATGGTGTTGCGGTGGTTAAAGTGCTAAGTCAAGGACTTAATCAAGATTTTTAAAACTGTCAATGAATTTTTTTAAGTATTTTTTGATATATTCCTCATTATAATAAAAAATGTCATTCCAGATTTTCATCGGGGAATGAGCGATTCTTGTGAAATCACTAAAACCAGTACCGGCATAGTTCAATATTTTTTTATCCTTTGCCAATTTATAATAATGGAAAGCAATCAAATGTGGAATGTGCGACATGATTGAAAAAATTTCATCGTGTTTTTTGGGTGATAGTAATTCTACATTCATACCAATATTCTTCCACAATGTTTTAACTTTTTCCAAAGAAAATTTGTCAGTTTTTCTTGATGGGGTAAGAATACATTTTTTATTATCAAAAAGGGTGTCAAAACCACTTTTTGCTCCACTTTTTTCAGTGCCAGCAATGGGATGCCCTCCGACAAAGAATACATTTTTATTTTTTAAATTTTTTTCAACTTCTCTGACAAGAGGATATTTTACAGAGCCAACATCGGTAATAATTGCTTTATCGTGTGCAAAAACTAAAATCTGTTTAACTACACTAACTATTGCACTTAACGGTGTTGCTATAATAAATAAATCAACATCTTTTATATTAGAATCAATAGTGTTAGAAGTATCATATCCATTATCTTTCATGAAGTCTGTGTTCTCTTTGTTATTATCAATAAGTAGCAAACTATCACAGATTTTCTTTTTTTTGATTGCTCTTGCCAAAGAAGATCCTATTAAACCAATGCCGATTATACAAATTTTACTCATTTTATTATTTTGATTTCCAATTCCAGATCAATTCCTACTTTCTTTGCATCATTTTTGATCATATTTATTAGATTTTCTATATCGTTTGCATCGCCATTTATATTCATTAAAAAATTGGCATGTTTTTCGGACATTTTGACACCATTTATCTCTTTTCCCTTATAACCTAATTCCTCTACAACTTTCCATGCTGCTCTATCAGGCAAATTCTTAAAGGTCGAGCCGGCAGTTCTACCAACAGGTTGTGATTTTCTTTTTTCCAGAAATCCATTGTATTTTGTTTCAATCTCGTTTTTAGTTGAGTTTTGTATTTTTAACAAAGCAGAAGTGAATATTAAGTTTTCTGGCAAATTGTTTTTTCTGTATTCAAAATTGCAATCTTTTTTTTTAAAAATTTTAATATTGCCATTATAATCTATTGTTTCAAATTCTATTAAGAAATCTTTGATTTCGTTGTCGTAACAACCAGCATTCCCTCTAATGGCGCCACCCAATGTGCCAGGAATGGTTCCTAAAAATTCGTAACCACCTACTTCATTGTCTCTACAAAAAGTGTATAGTTTGGAGTTTAAAATTCCACATCCGACTTTTAGAAAACCGTTTTCAATTTCAATTTTATTAAAATTTTTAGTTAAAATGAATATAGCATCAACTTGATTTTTAATTAAAACATTGCTACCACCACCAAGAACCACAATTCTATCGTTATTTTTTTTCAAAAAATCCATTAATTCATTTTTATTATCAGGAATAAAAACATCAGCATTGCCTCCAACCTGGAACCAATTATATTTGGATAGATTTTCACTTTTTAGTAGAACCATATTTCCTCGTTGGAATATAACAAATTCACTTTTAAAAGCAAATTATAACCTCCAATGGGGGATTGCCTTATAATTCTTGCTTTTTATTTTTTTTTCATGCCACATCCTCGTCTATTTCATTATTTTCTATTATTCTTAAATGTTTTATAGGAACTAGGTTATTTGTATAGGTGTTATATCCACAGTATTTATTTATATTGGTAAATATTTCTTTTTTATTTACCAATAAGTTTATAGATATAGTTAGCATATG
>JAIRSX010000067.1 GCA_031255235.1 Rickettsiales bacterium | reverse complement strand
GTCCTTCGTGTATTGGATCAAAACCACCACTAACTATATAATATGTTTTTTTCATAACACGATGATGCTAGATACTTCTGGAATTATGTCAAATTATTTCTTTTAGATATAGTTTGAGTTTCATTGTGCCGATTTCAATTTGAAGCATATTGTATCAAAAATTTAATGCATTATCGAAAAAAAAGAAGTGTACATTAAAAAAAAAAAATACTTTCAGTAGAAATTCTGAATGTGAAAAAAAGAGGAGAGAGATGTGGCTACAAAAATAAATTAAATCATAAAACGCCAATATATCTCAAAACCGCTTGGATTTCAATCATAATAATAAAGATGTCTATAAGTCTGATTATAGAATAATTTGGCGTATCGCTCCAGCTTTTTTTTAATAAAATTCTATTAACAAGATCCTTCCTCTTTTGTTTTTTGAATTCTCTTATTTCCTCGTTTGTTTTATCTTTCAATAATTCTTTTTCTGAAAGTTTTATAACTTTATGTTGTGGTTGTATACTTAAAGTCTTGTTTATAACGTAAACATGCCAAACAAAATAAATAAGAACAAGTAACTCTAATAAGACAGCAAAAAAAGTATCTTTGTTATAGTTTAATCTCCTTTGTAGGTAAAAAAGAACAAAAATAGCGGGAAACAATCCCCAAACGAATAGCATATTATTGAAGTTAGTACATTCTCCCCTTGTTAAGATGGTAACCTTATTCTTCATTTTAGCGCAAACAAAAACAACTAAACTGAGTAATAAAAAAGCAATTCTAAAGAAAAAATTTCTAACTCTCAAAAGTAAATTATTCATATCATTCTCACATCTATACAAACTACCACAACACCTTCTCTAAAAAAACAAAGATTTTTAGTTCCAGAAAACAGTCTATCACCAAACCACTCTTTCGACAATAAATAATTATCGTCTTTGGTAGACCTGTCCTTTTCTTGCTTTCTTGAGACCTGCTTTCTTTCTTTCCACAACCCTTGAATCTCTTGTAAGAAATCCATTTTTTTTCAAAACGTTTCGCAAATCAGCATTCAAAATTTGTAATGCTATAGATATCGCATGTTTTATAGCACCTGCTTGACCTGACAACCCACCACCTAAAACAGAACAAACAATATCAAATTTACCTTCTGTATTTGTGATTTCAAATGGTTGATTAACAATAACCTCCAAAATTGCTCTTTTCAGATACTCATTTGCTTCTTTATCATTGATAATTATTTTACCAGTTCCCTCTTTTAGCCATACCTTTGCTATTGCATTCTTCCTTTTTCCAGTTGCATAGATTCTATTGTCATTGGAAGTTCTTGCCTTTTTCTCCTTTTTAACTTCTTTTTTTATCGCAAGATTTTCCACTTTATTGGATTTTATAACAGATACACCATCCTCCTTTTTAGAAGATGACTTTACAACTTTTTCAATTCTCTTTATTGGAACTTTCTTCGAACTTTTTTTTTCCACCATAATAACTCCCTAATTCCTTTTAATATTTTTTGGATTAAGACTTCCAACATCCAAAATCTCCGGTTTTTGTGCCGAATGATTATGTTCATTACCCGCGTACACAAATAATTTTTTCAAAACCTTCCTTCCAAGCGGATTTCTTGTTATCATCTTAGAAACAGCCTCCTCAATAACTTTTTCTGGCTTTTTCTTTCTCAAATCTTTCAATGCAATCTCTTTAAGACCACCAGGATAATTTGTATGATGTCTGTATAACTTTTGTTTTTCTTTATCACCAGTTAAATAAACCTTGTCCGCATTCAAAACAATAACAAAATCACCCGTATCCTGATTCGGAGTGAAAATTGCTTTATGTTTTCCCCTCAAATAGTCAGCAATAACAACTGACATTCTACCAAGAACCAAATCTGCGGCATCAACAACATACCACTTCCTTTCAACCTTTGCCGGCGAAACGGAAAAGGTCTTATTGACATTTTTATTTCTTTTTTTTCTTTCAACTTTTTCGGCCATATTCCTTCTCTTTAAAAAATTAACAATCAGAATTAATCAAATTCAAACAAAGTGAACAAAAACTAATCTTTTAACCTCATCCAGATTAATTATTATTTTTACATAAGTCAAAAATATTTGCTATTTCAAATCAGGTAATTGTAACAGATTGTTTATATTTTTGTGAATTATTTTTCAATTTTATTCTAGTGTTAGAAATGAGTATAATTTGATTATTTTGATAAAATATTTATACATATTTTGTGCGAAAGATCTTGATTATTTTGTGTTTGTTGGTTGCTTGTAGCAAAATAAAAATAAAAGATGGATATCATATGACATATAGGTTTGATTCCCAAAAACTGTTCATAGGTTTAAATCGCTTGAAGGTAGAGATTTTTGATAAGAAAGAAAATAAAATCACAAATTTTAGAGTTAGAGCAATTGTGTTAATGCCGAACGGAACAGAACAAAACCCTGTTATCGTAAGAAATAAAGGCAGTTCGTATATACTACCATTAAATCTATATTTAAGTGGAAAATATAAAATATGGTTGGAAATATTGAAGGGTGATGAAATTTTTTATAAAAAAGAACTGAAGGTTGAAGTCAAGTAAACTTATTTTATTTGAAATACCCTGGATAGTTTTCATTGTGTGTGTAGAAAAAAGAAGCAATTACTGGCAAAACAGCGACCACCATAGCATCTAAGATAGCACCAAAAGCAGACGTAGGTAATGTTTTCTTCAACGCTCTTTTAAAAATAAACAAAGCCGCTAAAAGTTTATACAACATGCCAT
>JAIRSX010000003.1 GCA_031255235.1 Rickettsiales bacterium | reverse complement strand
ATCGATTTGTTCTATACGATTTACTTTCTTGAGTTCCCTTAATATTGTTGCAAATTCCTCTGGATCGCAAGCACAAGAAGAATGTCTATCTTCCGATCTCGAAAACGCACTATCACCTTTTCCCAAGAAATAAATCAATACTCTAATGTAAGTTTTTATGGTTATATCTTCTCTATACATCTCAATTTTGCACTACGACTTCGGACATTCTCATTTACTTCCTGTTCACTTGGAATCACTGGCTTTTTTGTCAAAATATTAAATTCTCCCACTTCTTTCGGTTTGTATTTATTATATTTGGAATTTGTAACCAAAGACAACATAAATTTTTTGGTAACCCCATCTTCCAAACTATGAAAAGATACAACCACCAACCGCCCTTTTGGATATAAAATCTCCTTTGCCAGATTCAACCCCGTCTCCAATTCACCAATTTCATCATTAACTGCAATCCTAATTGCCTGAAAAGTCTTAGTTGCAGGAGAAATTTTGCTCCGTATGGGATAAAATTTATTGACTATCTGTGCCAACTGCATTGTAGTTTCAATGGGACGGTTTTTTACAATCTCTCTCGCTATGTGCCTTGCCTTGACTTCATCACCATAATTGTAAATTATATCCGCCAAATTACCTTCACCAGCATTATTCACAAGATCATAGGCAGTTATGGAATTTTGTCCCATGGACATATTTAATTTGGCATCATTTTGAAAAGAAAATCCCCGTTCTGCATCGTCAATTTGCATGGATGAAACACCCAAATCCATAACTATACCATCAAACTTTAAATTTAGTTGATCCATTTCACTAAATTTTATATTGTACCACTCAAATCTTTCCCCATACTGTTTTTTGATTTCTGTGGCAAATTGTGATGTAGTTTCATCCCTATCAAGAGCAATAACTTTGCAATTAGCTTGTGACAAAATAGCTTTGGTATAACCACCAGCACCAAAAGTACAATCCAAATATATTTTATTTGGTTGAGGATTCAAATAATGCAAAACTTCTTGCAACAAAACAGACTTATGCGACACCATTTGTAAATATTATTTAGTAAACCATTGACAATAATTGATGTGAAAATACCAAAATGCAAAAAATATTAATTTTCAATATTTTGAATAGTGATTAATTTTTTAAATCTACTGATTTATTTGAAATAATTTTAAAAGTATAGCATATCAAATGATATGTTTTTTTTGACTCTAAGAGAATCTTGGATTTCTCTATATTCCAGTAAATTAAGAACCTTTTTAACAATTCTTGGAGTTGTTATTGGTATTTGCTCCGTAATTTTAATGGTGGCAGCAGGACAGGCAGTCCAATTAGAGATCAACAAACAACTCGCTGGTTTTGGTAGCAACCAACTCATTATTATGCCGGCATCTCCTTCAAAAAATGGTGTTCGTGGTCCAAGGGGTGGACGACCTACCCTAACTTTAAGTGATATGGAATCACTCAGAGGAATTAAAGGTGTTGTTTCAACAAGTCCAGTAGTGCAAAGTTCTTATCAGATAACCGGCAATGGTAATAATTGGCCTACAACAGTATATGGAACAAACACAGACTTTTTAATATCTCAAAACTATGAGATAGCTAAAGGTTCGATGTTTACAGAAAGGGATGTTTATGCAAATTCTTCTGTGGCAGTGATTGGTAACACAGTTGCTCAAAAGATTTTTTTGGACTTAGATCCAGTTGGTAGAGATATCAAAATAAAAGGTGTTCCTTTCAAAGTTATTGGTGTTTTGAAAGGAAAGGGGGCAGGGTTTGGCGGTGAAGATGAAGACGATCTTATTTTGTTACCCGTTAAATCTTTTAAATCCCGCCTTACCACAAACAGATTTCCTGATAGAATTTATTCGATAATGGTAACCTTTGATGATGTCAATCAAATGAAAATGATTGAAAGAAGAATACAGTCTTTGTTGGAAGAAAGGCATAAAATAAGCACTAATAGGGACCCAGATTTTGAAATTATAAATTTAACTGAAATTCTAGACAGAATAAATATGATTAGTTTGATCTTAACTATTTTGTTGACTTCAATTGCTTCAATCTCATTGATTGTTGGAAGTATTGGTATCATGAATATGATGCTTACTTCAGTTATGGAAAGAACAAGAGAAATTGGAATTAGAAAAGCGTTGGGTGCCACAAACAACAACATTGTGGTGCAATTTTTGGGAGAGGCAATTTTCATATCTGCCTTGGGCGGGTTTTTGGGAATGATTTTAGGTATTAGCATATCTCAAGCCGTAGGTTATCTCATTGGATATGAAGTCCCTATCAGTATTCTCACAATTTTGGTTTCAATATTTTCTTCCTTGTTTGTTGGAGTTTTTTCTGGAATTTCACCTGCTTTTAGAGCGGCAAAATTAAATCCCATTGATGCACTGCGATACCAATAGGTACGGAATCTCATAAGACGTAATTCTATGCAGAATACCCAAAACAGACTCGGAAGCTAATTTATTTTAAAACAGATCTAATAATCTCACTTGCAAGTTTTGTATCGTATCTTCCTGCAAAGTTTTGTTTTAAAAGAGACATAATGGCACCCATATCACTGGATTTACTATAATTTTGAAGTTTAATTTCTGCTTCAATAATTTCTCTCAATTCCCCTTCATTCAATTGCTTAGGAAGATATTTTGCTATGATATTTATTTGCTCTAACTCACGAGCATTTAAATCATCTCTATTACCCTTCAAAAATTGCTCTGCCGACTCCCTGCCCTTCTTAATCATAGAAGTGATAACATCTAAAACGTCAGCATCAGCAAGTTCCTTACCCTTTGCCTTTAAATCAAGCATCTTATACTTAATATTCGCTCGTAAAGTTGATAAAACAAGTTTAGCACTCTCCGCTTTTTGTTTCATTGCTTCTTTAAAATCATCATCAATAATATCTGTTAGTTTCGGCATAATACATGTATTAACTGTAGTAGTCTATTCCTCAAAAATTACAAAAGCAAATTTAATTGGGACCGAATAATAAAAGTCGATTATTATTTTTTCAGTATTGTTAAACAATAATAATTAACCAAATATTTTTTTAATCCATATGAAACCGACTTGTAATTACAAATATTGTAATTCTCCTGGAATATAGTAACTATGGGATACAAAATGATAAAGAGAGATATAGTTAGTAAAGTAACAAGCATAAAGATATATTAATAAGTATAAGACATATAAAGGAAGAAAAAGAAGGAATATGTGTTGCTTGAAAAAGAAAAATTAACTTTTATTATTCAGTCCCAATTTTTGTTTTTTTTATTTGACTTGTTTTCTTCTATGCTATTTAATCTTTGAAAATTAAATTAAATTAAATGGAAACGCTTAATAAAACGAGAGATATGTTGAAGGAGTTTGAGGACGAAATTAACATATTGAAAAAGTTGAAAGAATCAGTATTGTCTTTTCTTTCACGAAAACAAAAGGGTTCAGAGGCTCCTGTTCTCCCACAAAAATTGTCGAATGAATTGGATTCTGTATTGAATTCTACGGAGGCACATGGTAGTAGAGTTGAGGATAATGGTTCTTTAAATATGACTTCAAGTTTTTGTAAAGAGGCCATAGAATGTGCGATTGGTGAATACACCATGCCTATTATCGAAGATACCACAAAAAAAGGTAGGTTCGACAAAAGAAGTGACAGTCATAAAACTACAAAAAGTTTTATGGGGATACATATTTCTAATGATGATTTTGATAGAGTTAAAAATCTTAATGAATTAATTAGGAGAAGAATGGGAGAATATGAGATATTTTTTAATGGTTTAGTGGGTGAAAGGGCGTCTATCGAATCGACGTTAGATACACATATAGAAGCTGGTATTAAATTGCTATCTACGGGAACATATACTAGTCTGAATGAAGTTTATGACACCGATCCGAAAAACGGTAAATTAGGAGATGTTTTTTTTAATAGACCTGGTGCGTAAATATTTTTTTACTTTACAATATGTAGTGGTTATTGTTTTGTT
>JAIRSX010000100.1 GCA_031255235.1 Rickettsiales bacterium | reverse complement strand
TATTTTTCTCGAGTATTTTGAATAATCCACTGTTATTTTACCATCCCTTATGTTTATCTTTTTATCAAAAAACATCTTTAAAAAATCAGTATTACCGTATTCTGTTTTTTTTTCCTTTGTTTCCTCTGTCTTTTCAATTGTTGCGGGTTCCTCTATTGTTTCGGTAGTATCGCCTAAATCAATGGGTTCATTTGGTTCTTCTATCGAAGTATTTGCTACTAAATCATCACCAACAATGTCGGTGTCAGATTCTCTAATCTTTTTTTCTAAAAAGGGTTTTATATATAAATCCGGTTTATCGAAAGTGAAATTTTCTATTTCTGTTTTTAGGAAAAAAATCTTCTCTAATTTTAAAAAAATGTTAACTTGTCCTATTTCTCCGTTAAATGTATTTTTGTCTTTAACGAGATTAGTTATTTTAACTTTATTCACCTCAAAATGTGGATAAGGAAATATCTTAAAAGATGGTGCATTGTCATCAATGACAATGACTGAATCTGTTTCCCTTAATAGTTCCGCAAAATTTTTGTTCAATTTGTCAACATACTCTATTGGCTTAACTTTCACTTTAAATACCAACAAAAATGCAAAAAAGACGACAACTACAGCAACACAAAATAAAAAAACATACTTGACTAATTTCTTTTTAAAATCACCACTATTAGTAAACCCATTGTCATCATCCTCTGAACCAACATCCTCCACATCTACATTTTTTACTTTTTGCGAATCTTTATCAACCATTCTATAAAGAATAGAGTAAAAAATGAAAGAATCAAATTTGTTATTCTCCGATATAACACCCAATCGCTCTTGCGACATTAACTAATTCATCTGTATTTTTTACCGATCTGTTACCACTTTCAACCGCTTCGAATAAATCAACGTCTTGAATTTTACCATCTTTAAAGACAACCAACCTTTTATTCTTACCTTCAAGCAAAATATTAACGGCGTGGGCAGCAAATCTTGCCGCCATAATTCTATCGTATGCGGTAGGAATGCCACCTCTCTGAATATGGCCTAAAATTGAGTTTCTATTATTGTAACCTTTCTCGCTTAATTTTTGTGAAATATAATTTGAGAAACCAGTATAAGATGCAACACCATGTTTATCTATAACAGCGTTTTTCCCTTCAAGTGTTTTACATCCTTCAGCAACCACAATCAAAGCATACCCTAAAGTCTTTTTTAAAGTTTCATCAAGTTTCTTACAAATATTATCAATGTTGTATGGAATTTCTGGTATTAAACAAATGCAAGCATCACCCGCAATGGCAGTGGATAATGCAAGATGTCCTGCATCTCGTCCCATAACCTCTAATATCAAAATTCTATCATGGGAATAGGCAGTTGTTTGTAATTTATCCATAGCGTCAGTTGTAATCTGAGTTGCAGTATCAAAACCAATTGAGTAATCGGTAATTGGGGTATCGTTGTCAATAGTTTTTGGGATACAAATAATATTGATGTCGGTATCTTTCACCAAATTGGCAGCAATCATAGCACTCCCATCACCTCCAATGACTATAATACTGTCCAAACCAAGATCTGTTGCTCCTTGTTTAAATAAATCTTTATAATCAATCAACTCATTATTTTTGTTTATGTCTCCGTTTTTGGATTTTAATATGGTTCCACCTGTTCGCATTGGAGTAAAATTGCTTCTCAAAAGTTTTTCACTTTTTAACGGCTCAACCTTCAAATTAGAACATAAAAGTCCATCCGTTCCATTATAAATTCCATACACCTCAATGTTTTTTAATTCACTAGCTTTAACAACTGCAGAAATAACGGCGTTCAAACCAGAACAATCACCACCAGATGTAAAAAGACCTACTTTTTTTATTTTTTCTTGCATAGACTGAGAATTACAAGTTCGTTAGTAACACATTCTAAATGGGGATTTACAAAAAGCAAATTATTATTTTATCCCTTTATTCCATTCTTTTAGACTTTTAGTATAATTTCTTGTGCCGATGTATAGTGCTTTTTTAGGGCAATTTTCAATACATTTCCAACAATTTATACAGTTTGGCGAACATGATGATTCAATTTTGCTCATTTCTATTTTCATAGGGCAAACCTTGTCACACATTTTACAATTTGTACAACTTTTATTCTTGTTGATTGTTAGCGGTCTCAACAAAGACTTGATTCCGCCCATTGCACCAAAGGGGCACAAATATCTACAAAAAAATCTATTTATAAATACTGAAATTATAATTGTAATAGCAGACACATAAAAAACTAAATCCAAGTTAGGAATACCTGACCACCAACTGTTTATATTTCTTTGAATCAAAGTTGGATTCTGCCAAAGTATTTTTGAACTAAAAGAAACAATACCGGTAATCAGTAAAATTGCAAAAATGTACCTCACAAGTCTTAATATTTTGTGTACTTTAGTTGGGACTTCATAGTTGTATTTTTTGTTAAAGTTTCTGATAAATACCAGATCCTGTATAAGTCCAGCAGGGCAACCCCATCCACACATGACAACCCCAATTACTAATGGAAGGATATTAATAACAACATATGTGATTGCTTTATTGTCGGTTTTTACCAAACCAAAGGCACTGTATACCAACACAAATAAAACTAAAAACCTAAACAACCATCTTTTAAAAAATCTTATATTCATATTCACGATAATACTATAGTAGCAATATTTGTAAAGCAATTTTTTAGTTGGTTTTAGGGACTGACTAATAAAAAGTTATTTCCTCTCTTCTTCTTTCTTTTTTCAAGCAACATATCTTCCTTCCTTTTCTTTCTTGCATGTCTTATGCTTATTATATTCGC
>JAIRSX010000044.1 GCA_031255235.1 Rickettsiales bacterium | reverse complement strand
TCTACTGTTTCTGTTGTATCTGTTGTATATTTTTTTGTAAAGATTGTCCCTGTCGCTGATCCATCCCAACCAACTGGTTTAAAAACTACTTCATTTGTTGTCAGTGTAACTACCACTCCACTATTTGTTAATCCAGTAGGAGAATAATTTAGAGTAGCTGTTGGCGCTTCCTTATCAATAACCAAATCAACAAGTACTCATACAGTATTTCCAGCAACATCAGAAAAAATAAATTCTCATCAATGAACACTTCCAGTATAGATTCTAGTATATTGCTGAGTACCGGACAAAATCCAATTATTCGGAGCCACTCCACCTGTAGCACTCAACGTAACGGTTACTGTAACATCTCCACTTGCATATTGAGCGGGATCATAAGAAACTATCGCACCCAAATTTCAACTATTAATAATATTAGTAATTGCTATAGGAACACTTCCTGTTGCTCATGAAGGAGATTGAAATATAACGGATTCATTAGCATTTGTCGTATAAGTCTTGGTAAAGACAGTTCCTTCTCCATTCGGAGACCAACCAGATGAAGTTACTGTCCCTGTTGTACTTAATGTAAGTGTAGCTATTACTTCATTATTTGTCCATGTATCCAAAGAAGGACTATAAGATACATCTCATACAATTGAACACGCAGCCTGTCCTCCATCAGATATTGACCATCCCTTTGTGGTAGACAAAGTAGTATAAGCAGAGACTCCCGCAGTAGCATTAGATACACATCCTCCATATTGAGCAGGAGCAATATACAACGACCCTGCAGACGAAGGAACAGCTTTAAAACTATCTAGAAAAGCATTATAATTATATGAAGTTATTACATTTCCTGAAGCAGAAATTATATTCATATTAGACAATCCCACCAAAGAAGGCATTTCATCAATAACATTATCATACATATAGATATCTGTTAATGCTGTACGACCTGTCACAAGATTTGAAGGTACAGAAGAGATATTATTATCTGACAAAGCCAAAAGCTTCAAATTAGTCAATCATGAAGTTAAACTAGAAGATAATGATAGAGTTCATAAATTATTATGAGACAAATCCAATGCTTCTAATTTGGTTAATCCATTAAAAATTCCCTCAGACAATGAAAGAAGATTATTCCATGATAGTTCCAAAATTTGCAAATTTGATAATCCATTAAAAATTTTTGATGGTAAATAAGCAAGATTATTATTTGAAAGATAAAGTTCTTTAAGTTGAGTTAATCCTGCAAAAGCACCTTCACTTAATGACTCTATAGCATTATCATCCAAAGAAAGGTAAATGAGATTGGTTCCTTTGGTTCCTGCTTCAAATTCATTAACATTCTGACCATTCAGATTCAAATAGGTTACCTTTTCTGATGTAGTAACACTTACTACATATTTTTTTGCTGTAGTATAAGTACGACAAATTTTACTATAAGCTTGAGTACCTGTAGCACTATACACTTCTATCACAGGATACGTTACTACTCCATTTCCCCAATCAATAGTAATCTCCCTTTGATGTGATGTTCTTCAATCTTGTCCTCCAATCAAAACACATTTCTCTTGACTCGATCCTGTAGTAGTCCAAGACCAAGACATAGAAGTTGATAATGAAAAAGGTTGAATAAAATTTTCTAACATTATTATATCAGAAAAACTTTCTACATTTTGATCAATATTTTGATCAATATTTTGATCTACATTTTGATCAATATTTTGATCTACATTTTGATCTACATTCTGATCTACATTCTGATCTACATTCTGATCAATGTTTTGATCTACATCCTGATCAATGTTTTGATCTACATTCTGATCAATATTTTGATCTACATCCTGATCAATATTTTGATCTACATTCTGATCAATGTTTTGATCTACATTCTGATCAATGTTTTGATCTACATTTTGATCAATGTTTTGATCTACATCCTGATCAATGTTTTGATCTACATCCTGATCAATGTTTTGATCTACATCCTGATCAATGTTTTGATCTACATCCTGATTAATGTTTTGATCTACATCCTGATTAATGTCTAGATTTGTTATCTCCAAAAATGCTGAAACAGGAGATAAAACAGAAAAACAAATTAGAGCAAAAACCATTCATCCACAAATAGCTTTTTTCATGTTACATAGATACAAGAAATAAATATTATCTATTCTATTATAACATCTTTTTATAAAAAAAGCAAAAATTAAGGGACTTTTTTCGTATTCATGGTAACTTTGGTATACGAAGCATTACAAACAAAATATTCCCAAAATTCTGGAAGAACATGCTGATCCAACAAATGTTTCCTTTTTTTAAAACTTTTTGTATGTTTTAAAAATCCCAGATAAGAATTTATCGTTGATAAAAAATTGCTTTTAACAGAGGTGAGAAGTGCTCATTGTACGAGTAAATTTTCTTCCTCATGTATTTGCATTAATTGTTTATTTAATTGTTGAATCTTTTGATAAAAATATCCCAAAGTTCTTTTTCTAATATATTTCCTATAAGGTTTTATAATCGTTCCGACAAATGATACTCCTTTAGTATAATGTTGTAAATAAATTTTCTTGGGATGAAGAGATAACATAAGATGCTGTTGAAGAAAAGAGGACAAAAGAGGAATCAGTTTTTTTAAATATTCTTTATCTGAATGCATAATAATAAAATCATCCACATAGCGACCATAATACGGCAACTTCAACTCATCTTTAACATAACTATCAAAATCATGTAAATAAATATTAGAAAAAAGCTGACTAGTTAGATTACCTATAGGTAATCCACAATTAAATCTCGCAGAAAACAAACTCTTTGAATGAGGTAATCATTCATAATCAGCAATTCTTCATTTAAAAAAAGCATTTCTAGTAGGATCATTATAGATAACTAAATAAATAAGATGAAGAAGAAATTCTATATCCACAGGAAGAGTTAATTGACCAATATTGTTATACAATAAGGAAGAAATCTGATTATATAAAATATCTTTATGTATAGACATAAAATAACCTTGAATATCTAATTTTAAAATATAACAATCTTTAGTATAATTTTCACTACATCTTCTCATAAAGGTATCTATTCTTTCAACTCACAATTTAGTTCATTTAGAGATACGACAACTATAACTGTCATAAATAAAGAGCTTTTCTGCTATGGGAGCGACATAATTATAAATCAAATGATGAACTATTCTATCTCTAAAATTTGCCGCAAAGACTTCACGTTTAACAGGAACATTTTGAATAAAATAAATACTTTGTCCTATAGTATAAGTACCTTCTAATAAATCTTGGTAAAGTTTAAAAAGATTTTCTTCCAGAGAAAATTCAAAAGAAAGCTGATTCAAAGTATTCCTTTTATTTTTTCTAGCATCATAATAAGCCTGGAAAAGATCACAACATAACTGAGAAGGATCATGAACCAACATTTTTTTATTAAAAAAATAAATACTTCAAAAAGCATTTCCAAAAAGATTATAAACTTCTTTGCCAAGCAGTAAGTTGTTTTGAGATATCTTCCACTAGAGAAGATAAGGTCACAAATTGTTTTAATGATAAAATATGTAAATCTTTTGAAACTCTAAGGTACAATTTTAAAATTTCTATATTTTCTCTAGCAAAAATAATATGCTTTTTTCTCTCCTCTTTCATATTAGCTTTATAGATATAAGTAATAACTTGCAACATCGTACTTTTCATAGCATCTCACAAACTATACTTAAACTCCTTGGAAAAGTTTTTAATAACCATGAAAAGCTGCAATAATAAATCATAACTTATTTTATAAACAGGTAGATTATCATATGTAGCCATACAAAAAAAGGAGAGATAAAAAACATAGAAAGAGCACTTGAAACAGCGGACCGAGAAACCGTTCGCACGATTGTTGTTGTTCTGCGGGTTAAGGTTCGAGGCGTTCATGTTCAGGTTATATGCGTTAGTACCATTAGGCGTCGATGCCCAATAGTTCGCGTGCGTACCCTGATTCGCTAACGCACCTGAGGAACGATTACGGTTACCGGCTAAAATGAAAGTGATTTCTACTTTGTGTATATCAACCACTTGATATACAACTTTTACTACCAAACATCTCTGTTCGGTGAACCACTGAACTCTATCATTGGTACTCTCTACTATACCTTAGCATAGTAAATTCCGACCAGGATCATTAACTATTCATAAATAATGTATTTCTTCACAAGGACATCCAAATCCTGAAGGAAGTGCTGAAATTTTTCTTCAAAAAGTGAAGAAACTTCCTGTTTCTTTTCTAAAAATCTGACATTTTCTTTGTCATAAGTTAATGGAAAAGTACCATCAAAATCTTCTAATAGAGAAAGTTCATCTTGATTATTTCTGAGAATCTGATAAGAATACCCCTGCTCTCTAAGCTGTTCCAAATATTTATCTGCTGTAGATATCGGAAACCCAACCGTTTCATAGCCTCATTTTTCTAATACTTGAAATCAAAATTTAGCAGATAAAAATTCTGCATCAGTCTCAAAAGTTTTATAAAAAACTCAAGAATAAAAAAGTAGAAGCTTTTCTCTGCTTTCTACTAAACGTTTTAAATACAGCCAATGTTCAAAATTTGTTTTCATTATATTTTTATTAGGATAAATTTTATTTTTGTTATAGCATCTGTTTTGAACATCCAAGAGACAGCAACAATCAAATGCTAATATTTTTTTGGTAATGAAAAAAATATACTTTTTTTCTGCAAAGTATCAACCCTTTTATCAAAAAATAATCATAATTCTGAAAATAATTTCAGAATCGTTCTCTTGAAAAAGACAGAAAAAATCTCTCGATACTTCGGGGAAAAAGGTCTTTTACACAAATGACACTACAAAAATTCTCGGTCTGATTTTCTCACTACGTTGCGAAAATCAGCTACCTTTATCGGGGGAAATGTATCATATTTTTCCAACACAAGAAAAAAACCCAAATCACATACACCGCAAAAAAGGGATTTCAAAAAAAATATGCTACAAAAAAAGGACGGTTCCTACGGAACCGTCCAAAGGGACAAAGAGACCAACGACACGCCTACGGCGTAGAGTTCTTGAAACAGCGGACCGAGAAACCGTACGCACGATTGTTGTAGTGCTGCGGGTAAAGGTTCGAGGCGAGCATGCTCAGGTAATATGCGTAAGTACCATTAGGCGTCGATGCCCAATAGCGCGCGTGCGAACCCTGAAGCGCTAACGCACCTGAGGAACGATTACGGTTACCGGCTAGCGGTAGATTCAAATAATTTACTATCGCATCCCTATCGGCAGTCGTAAAATTAGTAGTCCACGATGACGCTGCACAATTTCCATTCCCACTAAATATTCCTGCATAACATACTGCCCTCATTAATCCTAACCATTCCGCATTCGTAGGAACATGCCACCCTGTAGCACATGGACCTTGTCTATCCTCCTCTGTTCCATTATTCCCCCAAAGATTGTCATTCTGCACACTCGACCAATCATAGTTGGTTAAAGCATTATCTGTCCTAATAAACAAATCCCTCTCATAGTATCCACTAGCTGTATATCCAGTAGCTGTTGTCGGACCATATCCACTAGCATCTACTAAATCTTCCAAGCCAGTAGTATCTACCGTTGTACCTGGATAAGCGTCAAATCCGAAATTATTCCCTCGCTGAAAATGATATCCATATGAAGAGGTCCCTGTACCAGCCTCTAATGCTCCTACATTACAAGCAGCTATTGTATATCCACTTAATGTTAGACCATCCTCCGTCTCACATGCCGCCCTATGTGGTTCACACAAATCAAAAGGAACATTATAAGAATATCCTTCATCACAATCAAAAGTACAAGTATTAGTACTACTATTAGTTCAACTATAAACAGAAACCGTAGTAGGTGTCCAAGCAGAACCATCCCATACAGTCGTCACTATTCCACTTCCATTATAAGAAGAATTATCAGGCTTATGAGTACAATTAGCTACCTGTGTAGTAGCAGCACATCCAAATCTATTTTTTCGCTCTGTTCACGAACAATACTGCATACAGCCATTAGAATACCTTAACTTTCCTGCTACAGTAGCATCACATGAAGCAGACAAAAGAATCGCTCTTTTACCTGTAGTATCTTTTGCAGAAACAGTAAGTCCCAAAAAACAAACTGGTAACACCAAAACAACTAAAAGTGGAAGTTTTAAAGCAAATGTCTTTCACATTTCCATAACAATCAAAGAGTAAAAGAATAAATAGAAATTATACTTTATAACAAAGATAAGTTTCTACATTATTTTCTAATATATTATAATCCCATTTTCCTCTTTTTGCAAAATTTATTCACCTTTTTAGGTATTTAGGGGTTGACTTATTTTTATTTCAATACACAAAAAGCTGACCTATTAAGATCAGCTTTTTGTATTCACTAGTACAAGAAAGAAAAAGAGTATTCAGATGCAACTCTCTCGATAACCTCGAGAGAAGGTTTGTTTTTTGTCATTACCTCGTGTAAACGAGGGTTTAAGTTGTAGGATGGTAGTCTATCCCCACCTTCCGGTAGGGATGCCTTGTTACGACTTAACCCCAGTCACTGATTTTCTCCTTAACCCACAT